>JAZDIW010000394.1:0-7375 GCA_043804575.1 bacterium | reverse complement strand
CGTTTTTTATGACGGCACGGCTTGTCGAGAAGTGATGCCGGTCAAAGACTTGCCTCTCCCCGGCAGGCATAATTTGGCCAATGCGATGGTGGCCATAGGAATCTGTTGCAGCATGGGTGTCGCACCTGACATCGCGGGTCGGGCACTGCGCAAGCTCTCTCCGGTTGAACACCGACTGGAACTTGTCCGTGAGCTTCGCGAAGTGAGATACTACAACGATTCCAAAGCAACCAATGTGGATGCGACGATTACAGCGCTTCAGAGTTTTGCCAATCCCATTCTGCTCATCGCCGGAGGCCGCGGCAAGGGAGGCACTTTCGAAGCTCTGAGACCTTTTTTGCGACATGCCGTCCGGACTCTCATTGTCATAGGAGAAAGCGCCGAACAACTCGAACGAGAGCTTTCGGATCTTGTGAAGACCGTGCGTGTCGTGTCCATGCGCGAGGCGGTCGAGATCGCTCATTCTCTTGCGCGCGCGGGAGACATCGTGCTGCTTTCACCGGCCTGCGCCTCCTTTGACCAGTTCCGCAACTACGAAGAGCGAGGTCGAGCTTTCAAAACCTTGGTCAGTGAACTCCAATGATTCCTTTTCCTTCTCATTTTCATGGGGACAGGCAGCAGAATCCCGACTCGGGCACGAGGTATGATATGCCCTTGCTCCTGTCCGTGGGAATTCTGCTTTTTGTCGGCATGATTCTGATGATGTCTTCGTCGTCGGCCATTGCCTATGCACGCGACGGACATACGCTCTCCATCTTTCTGAAACACATGGCGCGCGTCGGAATTGGGCTCCTCTTCATGGCCGGTTTTGCCTTTTATGATTATCATCACCTTAAGAGAATCGCATGGCCTCTGCTCAGTGCCATACTTGTTCTTCTGATTGTGGTTCTCTTTTGGCCATTGAAAGATGGCGCGACCTCTCATCGCCAGCTTTTCTGGGGACCTTTAGCCTTGCAGCCTGCGGAGCTCGCGAAATTCGCGCTCATCCTTTTCCTGGCCTATCAGTTATCGCTTCGCCATTCGACTCCCGGTGAAAGCGCGGAAAGGACATTTCTCATTCGCGCACTTCTCGCGACAGCCGTTGTTGTGGGATTGATTTCGCTCGAAACGAACATCTCAATGGCCGTCCTGATTCTTGTCTCCGCCGTGAGTCTTCTCTTTTTGGGCGGCACTTCTTTGAAGACTCTGGGACTGGCCGCGCTCGCATCTTCCGCAGCCATGATTCTTGTCATTCAGGTAGTCCCTTACGCGCAAGGGCGACTTTCGGGTTATGTTGCGGGTCTCTTGCAACCATCCCAAACCTGCTTCCACACCCGGCAATCTCTGATTGGATTGGGAAAAGGCGGCCTTTGGGGAGACGGACTTGGCCAGTCCACATGGGCGCATTTTCGCTTGCCGATTCCATATAAAGATTCCATTTTCTGCATTCTTGGTGAGGAAGCGGGCTTCGTGGGGTGCATCGCGCTTCTTGCGGTATTTGCCGCATTTCTTTGGCGCGGAATGCACATCGCAAGGAGAGCTCCGGATTCGTTCGGATACCACCTGGCCTGCGGACTTCTCGTTGTTCTTGCTTGCACATTCTTTATCAATGTGGGCGTCACCGTTGGCCTTCTTCCGCCGACGGGTCAGCCGTTGCCCTTTGTCAGTTATGGCGGCTCGTCTCTCGTGGTGTCTCTGGCTTGCGTCGGGATTCTCCTGAATATCTCTCGCCAAGCCACTCTCTCGACAGAATATTCACCAGAGGCTTATGACAGCGAATGCACCTGAAAAACCGGCCGCCATACGAGTTCTTATTGCGGGAGGCGGCACAGGCGGCCATCTCTTTCCGGCGATTGCCATTCGTGAGGCGCTCGCAAACTTGGCAACAGAGCGTGCTGTCGAAGTCCTGTTCGTGGGAACGAAGCATGGCCTCGAAGCCCAACTTCTCCCCCGTTTGGGCGAGCGGCTTAAATTCTTGTGGATTTCAGGATTCGCAGGCAAAAATCCTGCACGCAAGCTCCTGGTCTTCGTGCAACTTGTCGTAAGTATGATTCAAAGCGCGGCTCTCTTAGCTTCGTTTCGTCCTCATGTTGTCGTGGGCACGGGAGGCTTTGCATCGGGGCCGATTGTCTTCTGCGCGCAGCTTCTTGGGGTTCCTACTCTCTTGCAGGAGCAGAATGCCTTTCCGGGCCTGACCACGCGACTTTTAGCGCGCTTTGCCAAGAAGATCTGTGTCCATTTTCCGGAAGCAAGTTCAAAGCTGCCTCGCCCCGAGCGCGTCCTGGTAACCGGGAATCCTTTGCGGAGTTCTCTGACTTCGGTCAGTCAGAAACAGGCGCGCCAGTTTTGGGGATTCGATGAAGAACGGCCTGTGCTTCTCGTTGTCGGAGGCAGTCTGGGGGCGCGCTCTATCAACAACGCATTGGCGGATGCTCTGGGGCAGATTCTCGCGCAGGCCAATCTCCTCTGGCAGGTCGGGCGAACAGGCCTGCCCCCAAACGCGGATCTCGCACTCTGCGACAGAGCGACATCGTCACATCAATTGGTCATTCGAGAATTTATCCATGAAATGCCGATGGCCTACGCCGCCGCGAATTTGGCACTCTGCCGCGCGGGAGCCATCACTCTGGCGGAGCTTGCTCTTGTCGGATTGCCCGCGATTCTTGTTCCCTATCCTTTTGCAGCGCATCAGCATCAGGATTGGAACGCACAGGCCTATGAAAAAATGGGCGCCGCTCTGCGAATTCCGGACCACGAGCTTACGGGCGAAAAGGCCGGCCAAACAGCGTTAGAGATCTTGGAGAATTCGAAGCGTCTGCAAGAAATGAGCGACGCCATGCGCACTTTCGCCAAACCAAACGCCGCCACGGACATTGCCAAGATTGTCATGGAACTCGGAGGAAAATCCTGATGCCGAGTCTGCCCTTTCGACGCGTTCGCCATATTCACATGATTGGCATTGCAGGTTCGGGGATGAGCGGCATCGCCGAGGTTCTGCTGAATCTGGGATTTCGTGTCACCGGCTCCGACCTTCACGCGAGCGAAGTCACGGCGCATCTTATCGCCTGCGGCGCCGAGGTTCGAATCGGCCATAGTGAGAAGAATATCGCAGATGCCGATGTGGTCGTCTTTTCCTCCGCTGTTCGCCCGGAAAACACCGAGCTGCGTGCGGCGCGAGAGGCCCGAATTCCCATCATCAGCCGAGCCGAGATGCTGGCCGAACTCATGCGCATGAAATTCGGAATTGCAGTGGCGGGAACTCACGGAAAAACGACGACAACCTCGATGATTGGAACGATTCTGCAGGAAGCCGGACTGGATCCCACGCTCATCGTCGGAGGGATTATCCGCACCCTCGGCTCGGGAGCGCGCTTGGGCAGCAGCGAATTTCTCGTGGCCGAAGCGGATGAATTCGACCGTTCCTTCCTGAGATTATCGCCCACCTTGGCCGTCATCACAACGATTGAGGCGGAACACTTGGATACCTATCTTGGGCTTGGCGAGATTCAAGATGCCTTTGTGGAATTTGCCAATCGTCTTCCCTTCTACGGCTCGGCTATTCTCTGTGGAGATGACCCGGGTATTCGAGAGGTGATGCCGCGCATTAAGCGACCCATCACCACCTATTCCTCGAAGAGCGAGGCCGATTACATGGCGGCGGATTTGGAATTCGACCAAATCCACAGCCGCTACCGCTTGCTTCAATACGGGAAACCCGGTGTTTCCGTCGAGCTGCAAGTCCCGGGAATGCACAATGTGGCCAATTCGCTTGCGGCCATGGCCGTTGCTGCGGAAGTGGACATTCCTTTGGACATCGCCGCCCGAGCTCTCGGAAACTTCACGGGAGTAAAACGGCGCTTTGAGATCTTCGGCGAAGTTGGAGGAGTGCTCATCGTCAGCGATTTTGCCCATCATCCGACGGAAATTCAGATGACAATCGAAACCGCTCGGCGAGGATGGGAGCGACGCATTGTGGTTCTCTTTCAACCGCATTTATATACTCGCACGCGGGATTTCGCCGAAGAATTCGGCAAGGCCCTTGCCGGGGCGGATGTCGTTCTTGCCACCGACATTTATCCCGCCCGCGAGAAACCTCTTCCGGGAATCACGGGTCGCCTTGTGGCCGAGAGCACGCGCGCCGCAGGTTGTCGGGATGTCCACTTTTGCGCCGACCGCGCGGCTATCGAAGAATCGCTTCAAAAAATTCTGCGAGCGGGAGACCTTCTCATTGTCATGGGAGCCGGGGATATCTGGAAAATCGCGCAGGAGCTCAGTGGCCGAAAAAGTCTCTGAGAAATCCTTGCAGACCGTCCGAAGAGAGTGCAGAGCTTTCGTTCGAGAAAACGAGCCCTTGGCACCCTGGACGACCTGGCGCATCGGCGGGCCCGCGCGGCTCTTCGCCGAGCCCCGGAAGTTGCCCGAACTTCTCTCGCTGCTTCATAGTCTGCGCACCGAAGAGATTCCCTGGATTGTCCTCGGTCTGGGTTCCAATGTGCTGATTTCAGACCAAGGTTTCCCTGGGGTAGTGATTCACCCCAAGGGCGAGTTTGCGGCACTGCACATGGAGAACACCGACATTGTGGCAGGCTCGGCGGCGCGTCTTTTTGACCTGACGATTCTTGCTGCGCGCCACTCCCTTTCAGGCATGGAAGCTCTCTGTGGGATACCGGGCAGCGTTGGCGGAGGCCTTTGCATGAATGCGGGTGCTTTCGGCGGCCAAATTTCGGATAGACTGAAAGATGTTGAACTCTTAGAGCCCAGCGGCAACATGCAGACTCTGAATCATGAGGAGATTGGCTTCGGCTATCGAGTGGCATCCCGACTCCAAAAAGGAATCATTTTGCGCAGCCGGTTTTCATTGGAAAAGAGAGAGCCACGCGACATCTGGACGGCCATGCGCCAAGTTTGGAGAAAACGTCGCGCAAGCCAACCATTGACGATGCCTTCGGCGGGCTCTGTTTTCAAGCGCCCCGAGGGCGATTTCGCAGGCCGCCTGATTGAGGCCGCCGGCGCCAAAGGATTGCGCAAAGGTGGCGCCGTGGTTTCGACAAAACATGCCAACTTTTTCATCAATACGGGAGGCGCGACGGCGGCGGATATGACGGCCCTCATTCGAGAAGTGCGCCGCCTCGTCCTGGATAAATTCGGCATAACACTCGAGCTCGAGGTGAAGCCCATCGGCTTTTCGGAAGATTTTCTCGCAATAACTAAACCGAAGCATGCGCCCTCCTAATCGAAAGAAATGGATATTTGTCTGCCTGCTTGCACTGGCGGCCCTGTCGCTGCCATTCTGGAGATCTGCGGCGACCCATTGGGCGGCAGTCCACATGCGCAATGCTCTCAGCAGCTACCGAGTTCGCTCGATACGCGTTCTCGGAACCCAGCAGCTTGACAGGCAAGAAATCGTGGCAATCTCCGGCATCCGTGAAGGCACACCGCTGTTCGAAATCAATCCCAAGTCCGTGGCCGAAAGAATCCTTGCGCACCCTTGGATTCGGAGTGCGACGGTCGTGCGCCGCCTTCCAGACATGATAGAACTGCGCATCGAAGAACAAAGACCTGCTGCGCTGATTCCTGCGGAAAAGATGTGGGCCGTTACCGCCGACCGAATCCTTCTCCCTATGGAAAAGTCGAAATGGAGATGGGATTTGCCCTTGCTGCGCACCGGCAATCTTCGCTCATTTTCCCCCGGCGCACGCTTGGAGGATGCTCAAACTTGCGCACTTCTGGCCCAGTCGGTCATCTGTCAGCGATATGCGCCGCGCGCTTGGCATGAAGTCTCCGAGCTCTTCTGGAGCGAGGGCGAAATGTGGGCCATCCTCCAAAAGAATCGCATCCGGCTCCGGCTTGGGACTGGAACGGAGGAAATCGGCTGGAAATCCTTGGAGAGACTGCTGACGAAACTCGATCCCCCAAACCGCGCGGCGAATGTCGCGTCGCTTGACTTGAGATTTGTGGGCCGCATTGTGGTGGAATACGCGAACACGATGCCGGATTCCAGCGGCCATGGATAGTGAGAAACCAATCTTTGATCCTATTTTCATGAAAAGGAATGGAACAATGAAAGAGAATCGCTTTTCTTTCGCCGATGAGCCCGAGAACGGGACTCGGGCAAAGGTAGTCGGCATCGGAAATGCCGGCTGCAATGCTATCAACTGGATGATTCACGAAGGTCTCTGCGGGCTGGATATGATTGCGATGAATACGGACATCCGCTCTTTGCAGGCAAGCCTTGCTCCGTATCGCGTTCAGATTGGACGCACCGTGACCCAGGGCTCCAGTGCAGGCTTTGAGCCCGAAACGGGTCGAAAGGCCGCCGAAGAGGATCGCGAAAGCATCCACCAGGCTCTGGACGGAGCGAACATGGTCATCCTCATTGCGGGAATGGGTCGAGGAACGGGTCAAGGGGCGAGCCCCATCGTCGCTCAAGCGGCGCGAGAGAGCGGAGCACTGACTCTGGCCATCGTCACCAAGCCCTTTGCGTTCGAGGGAAAAGCACGAATGCAACACGCGGAAACCGGGATTGCGGCCTTGAAGGAATATGTGGACGCCATGATTGTCATTCCCGGCCAGCTTCTGATGCCCAGCGAGGAACCCAAGACAACTTTGGTGGATGCCTATCACCTCATTGATGATTTTCTCTGCAGAGCCGTACGAGGGCTTGGCGATTTTGTCAGCGGTTCAGGTCCCTGGAATCTCGAATTCGCCGTTCTACGCTCCGCCTTGAAACAAAGAGGAAATGTTTTGTTGTCTGTGGGCGCGGCATGCGGCGATTCTCGCGCCACGCAGGCCATTGAGGAAGCCCTATCGTCGCCTCTTCTCGAAGATGTCTCCATACGAGCCGCCCATCACCTTTTGGTCAATTTCTCCGGCGGTCAAGACATGACATTATCCGAAGTCAAAGAAGCCACGGATGTGATTTTCGGCACGGCGGGAGAAAACGCGGATGTCCGAGTCGGCGCGGTCATCAATCCCGCCATCCATGAGGGCATTTCCGTAACCTTGATTGCCTCCGGACTCAACGGACGATTACCTACGGTCAAGGCAATCAACGGCGATTTCCAAAACGGTTTTCGACATCCCCCGTCCAGGACGCACAAGTCGTCTCCGATTCGACGGTTACCCATTGTCGTCGGTGAGGACTCCTTGCCACTGAACAATTCGGAACCGTCGGTTCCTGACTTCCTTCGCCGCTAAGTCGCATCGAATAACAAATCTCTCGAATCGAGAAGCCTGCACCCTACCGGGTGCGGGCTTCAGACTGCTGACAAACCCCGTTGTTTGGGCGGGGTTTGTTTTTGGAGGAATAGAATTGATCGTGGATGTTGCGGCGGTGGCGGGCTTAGTGGAGAGGGAGTGTCAGGGACTCGGGGAAGGACAGCCGCGCGAAAAAGAG
>JAZDIW010000393.1:0-2381 GCA_043804575.1 bacterium | reverse complement strand
ATCGCCTGCTTCTCCCGGTCCTCCAGCCAGAAGTCGCGGGGGATCTTCCCGTTGTGCTCGTTCACCTTGCCGTAGCGGGCGTGCCAGTTGTAGAACTTGCTCTTGGCGATTCCCAGCCAGCCGATGAACCGGCCCAGCGCGATATCCGTCTTCTCGGACCATCCGTTTACGAAATCCATGATCGCATCTCGTGTGTCGTGCGGCACCCAAGTCACCCTCAAGGCTCCCCAAGACTTTTTTTAGCGCGACGTGTTCCTCCATCAATTCCGCCAGCACCTCGTCCTTGCGGTGCAGCTTCGACTCCAAAAACGTAATCCGCTGCTCCCGCGCCGAGGTCTCAGTTTTCGACTGGCGCTCAAACGCCGCCGTCCCGTTTTCGAAGAAGATTTGCTGCCACCGGTAGAACTGCGTGGGCTGAATCCCGGCCTCGTCGCATACCTGCGACACCGGAACCTTCTCCACCAGGTGCCGACGCAACAGCTTGACCTTATCCGTCGCCGTGAAATGCTTCCGTTGCTTCTCCATGACTCCTCCTCATTGGCTGTCTACACATTCTTGCCATCGGAGAAGTCCAATTCCAACGCGGGCGGGACACTTTTCTCTTCAATGTGCTCTAGAGTTACGCGAGATCCGCAAGGTATAGGTCATCGCACAGCGCTTACCGATGACATTCCGCCGGACTCTCCTCTTCGCCAGCCAGGTATGGGACTCTATATTTTGGTGGATTGCGCCATCAACATGTTCGGTGGCAATGTTTCATTCAGGACTGGGAATCTCTTCATGAATGTCAGGCGAGGTCACAAAATAATGCCTCGCAAAGCCGATTATGCTGTATCGATTTCTCCTGTCAGCAAGACAATCCCGTTCCCGGGGAACATGCTGACCGTTCGTCTTCCTATCACGAGACGGTTGGATGGATTGGAGAATGGCTAATGAAGAGCGTCCAATTCATGCAGTACACGTTCGGCGCCCATTCCTCCGAACCAGTTTCTGACGCACTGCAGGAAATCTATCTCTCCATTGCACGCTTCTTGACCGGTGAGGAGTGCACTGTCATGGAGAATGGCCAAACGATGACTGTGCCATCAGTGGCCGACATTGACGGCGATGGGTTTGACGCGATCATTAGACAGATTCGCGAGCATGTGGGCAATAATTGGACAAAACCCATCGACGTGGCTGTGTTTGATATAGCCAGATCCACGCCATCACATACAATTCGGTCCGAATGGGAAGTAGGGATCGCGATCGCAATAGCCGGGTTTATTAAGGAGGCCTTGTCTCAGGGCGAAAATCCCCTGTGGATAATACGGCGACGCGCACGGCCTACGGAGAATGATCCTGTATGGAGTCCTTTGCAGGGTTACTTCGAATCGGGTAATGCGCTTGTCCTTGACGACGCAGGTTTAATCCGTGGGCAGGAAAAGTTCTCACGGATGATTGACAGGGAGGAATATAAGACGCTCGTTAGGCATGCCCGGAAGAGTGCAATTGATCTGCTTCAACTGAAGTTGATCAGGCGTTGGGGTCACATTCGAGTTGAATGCAGAGAACAAGAAGCCTATTGTGCCAGACATTTCTTCGACGGTTCCGAATGCAAAGAAGAGCTTAGACAGCTCATACGGGGATACATACGCGAGCAATACAAAGGCGATGAGAAGCCCGTTATCCTCTACACTGACGAACGCTGCGAATGGCTACGCGATGTGGTACTTGTCCTCGAAGACCATTCCCTTATCAGCTCAATGAGCGTGGATGATTTTCTAAAGAGAAAGGAAATTCGACCCGCTAAGATTAAGGCTTGTCCACTTTTCATTATGCCAGTCATTGATACAGCGAGAACACTCGGTACGATACTGCGGGCATGGAACAAGGAAAACCTCCCTGAACCGAAGATTCTTTCTGTCGTGTCCACGCGGGGAGACCAAGATGAGAATGGATGTTGGCATCCCAAGTTTGACGGCAAGGAATATGAGGTGTCTTATCTTCTCCGTCGTGAGCGAGAAATGTATATCACCGATTGTCCGATGTGCCAACTGGAAATTCCACATCAGCCTAGCGGACTTTCTGATCAATACCTCTCCCTTACATCCTGTGATTTTTGGGACATGGTCGGCTCTCGTAGTTGCCCTCCAGAAGAAAAAGCGGACACCCCAGCTTATCGGTCCAAACCTGTGAGAGCGGTCCCTCCTATCCGGCAAATAGTGAGTGAAAACGGTCCTTGGCTTGCGAAAAAAGCCGTGAACCTACTTGAAGCCCATTGGGGAAAGAAATGTCTCAACGGGGTACCCATTTTGCATCTACTGGAGGAAGGTGCAAAGCCGTTGCCGTTTTACATACGGGAGCTAGTTGGCGCGACTCTTATACCACTGCCGAATTGG
>JAZDIW010000392.1:0-3262 GCA_043804575.1 bacterium | reverse complement strand
CAACATCGAGGTGCATCACATCTACCCGCAACACCTCTGGCCGGAGCGGGCGACGGACACCAACAACATGATTTGCCTCTGCCGCCGTTGCCACTTCGTGCTGGCCCACCGCTGCAATTTCACGAACGCAGTCACCAACCTGGTCATTATGATCAGGGAGGGAAAGCGATGAACCCGCACATCAAAATCGTGGGCACAGGACAGCGCACGAAACTCTACTGCGCCTATTGCGGGGAGCCGTTCCACTGCCACAACCCGGCATGGCGGACGAACCGCCTCGGCCAGTGGAGGCATAGATGCAAGCAAGATGGAAATGAAACGGAAATGAAAGGGAACGGGAAACAACCATGACAAAGAAAGATCGTCTCGTGGGCGACGGGGTTGTTGACCGTCTGGCGGATGAAGCGTTGTCCATCGTGGAGAAGACGGACTACACGGCTTGCCCAGTGCCAGGGCAGGGCACGGTCATGAAGTTCCTCGTGTTGCTCGGCTGTGCTCAATGGGAATCGCTGAAGTCGGAACGCGACAGCAACGGGGGCAATGGGGGCGACACCGGCACCACGTCTATCGAGGGACCGTTCGGGCTGAAGATCAAGAACATCCCATACAGCAAGCTGGGCATGGTGCTACGCAGCGTGATCGTGGTCGCACTGCTATACCTCGTGGTACGGGTGCATTTGAATGGGGAGAGGCAGCAAGCGCTATCGAGGGTAGTCACTCACGAAAGGGGGCATCCATGAACGCAGAACGATGGGGACGGTTTCATTTTGTGCTGGTCGCGGTCGTCATTGCGATGGGCCTTGCGGCCCTGCTCCTGTGCGCCGGCTGTACCATCGCCAGCCTCCGGGTGGGCAAGGTATTGACACTCAGCGTGGACGCCAGCCTGACCTGGCCGGTCAAGGCCGATTTGCTTCCGGCGGAGCCAGCGGACAATCAAGCGCCTGATGTCGCGCCCTCTACCCCGCCGGACATCCCGCCGGGAGCTTCTCTACCGCCGGGGTGGAAACCAGAATGAGTGACTTCGAGATCAACGTAGCGGAGATC
This sequence comes from bacterium, assembly GCA_043804575.1. Classification (GTDB taxonomy): domain Bacteria; phylum Electryoneota; class RPQS01; order RPQS01; family DYHQ01; genus JAZDIW01. The sequence goes on along the minus strand of JAZDIW010000392.1, from coordinate 2,218 downwards.
GGCAGGACGTGGATGGTCGGACAGGACACGATCATTCAGTCGCGGTTCGGCCCGATACTCGTGTATGCTGGCTTTCTCCATGACCTTGATACTGGTGTTCCAAACTGGCCGGAATGGGACAAGACTTTGCGAGAGAAGATCATCGCTCCCTCGCCGGTAGCGCATGACTTCATCTTCTGGCATCGTTGCACTGCTGAAGGCCGAATGCTTACGCTCCATGATGCGAACGTGGTCTACCGTGATATCGACAGGGCAAGCACAAGTCCGCTCCGTCGCATGTGCATCAAGTGGAGATTTTGGGCGTTGGAACACTCCAACTACGTCAAGCATGTCTGGAATCAGCCGGGTCGCCCGGAGCCATTGCCGCACCATGTCGCGCACATGTACGGCATGGATCAACATGCTGTTGCTCTGCGCAAGGTGCTGCCGACAGTGGTTGTTGGCTCAAATAGGCGGTTGACTTGGCTTCCGGGGGGATGTAGAACGAGATAGGAGATTGGCAATGATCTATGCAGGCATAATCCATGAGGCCGTACTTGAGGCAATGCACCGCGCCACGGATGCAGCACTGCGGAAGCGAGCATGGCTCATCATGAACAAGGAGTACTTCGAGCTTTGCGCCCGTCATCCCTGGCTTCTGTTGCGCCAGCCAGCCTTAGAACTGGACTTCACGGAAGATGTAGACAATGAAGGCATGTGGCTTCCCGCCAATCTTTTCGGCATCCAGCGCGTTCGGGACGAAGAAGAACATGTAGACTTCATTCCGCGAGATCATGCAGATGCAATGGAAGGTGACGACGAAGGCTATCGTTACTACACCTTTCAAGGACAAGATCACGACGAATTCTATTCCAAAGACCTGACCATTGCGCCGGCAGACGGCGGCAAAGGAACCGTGGCATTCACATCCGCCGACCTTGTCGCTGCACTTACGGACTACACCGGTGAATACGCCTGCTTTGGCACTGAGCTTGGCTTCTACAAGATGGACTCAAGTTGCACATTTGCCCCGCGATATTATGGCCCAAGATACGAAGGCCAAGGCGCTTTGCGCATACGTCCGAAGGAAACCCAGAAACTCATGATCGTAGATCCGGCAGAAGACTTCCTGAACGATCGCACAGTCAAGGTATATTGGTGGGCCGCGCCGCCGCCGCTCTACAGAGAGACCGATGTTGTGATGTTGCCACAGGCGCGGATCCTCGAACTCAAGGTACTCAAGGCAATGCCAGAGGCAAAGGAGCGCAGGCCGGTGTCGCAAGGCGAAATTGATGAAGCATTGAAAGAGGCAATGCTTTTGAATCCCGATAATCCGCGAGCCGCCAAGCCGCGCGACAAGCACAATGCGCTGTTTAGCTTCGCATCAAGCCTGTACACGGAGAGATAGCTATGAGTGAGCGAGAGCAGCTTACAGAGCAACTGATAGTGAATTGTAGGGAGATACTGAATCCATGCAATGCGTTCCTGTATCGCGGCACCGATTTCAAATATACATCTCTCACCACTGATGCCGAAATTACTCGGGCATGGAAGGAAGGCGTGGCGGACAAGTTGCCTCAGCTTTGCGACTTCCTTGATACGTTTACGGATGCAAAGAATGAGTCCGCTCGGAATTTCGTGCAGGACCCCGAGGCTGGAGGCGAGACATTCCACGGCAAATGGCGACAGGCATACACGCGACCCTTCTTGCTGCAAGATGGAACGCTTGCCTTACTGCAAGTATTGAGGCGCGGCTATATCGAGAAGGTGGTAGAGGGCGCCGCCTTTGCGCGATGGGACGAAGTAAGAGTTGAACGCGAAATCAGATCTCCAAGCAATTATACCACCGGCAGCAATAGGCCGATGATCTATCTCGTGGCGAGGCTGCCGAATATCTCGCCAGACAAAATCCATGCGATCGAACTGGAAGTAGAGGCGCTGTCTTCATCGGCATGGCATCCCATGATACGTGGGGAGACATACGCGGAGAATATGTACCTCCTGAATAAGATCGCAAACATCGAAGACGATGGAAGTGCAACATTGACCATGTTCTTCGGACAGACGCGATATACGCTGGAAGGATTTGCGAGTTGGCTTACAAATAGACAAGAGACTGTAACGTGGCATTTCAATGTGCCGGAAGAGATTGCACAGGACGTGATCACCGCAGAGAAGGGCAAAGGCAAGCATGTGACGTGCAATCATAGTTTCGACTTGAAACTGGTTGACATCGTTG
>JAZDIW010000391.1:0-6412 GCA_043804575.1 bacterium | reverse complement strand
ATCAAAGACCCGCGCTTTCCCTGACGAGAATATTGATCTGACCTTCGAGGTAAGCAACAACAAGGTGCTCTTTCTTCCCAGCCTTCAGATTGTCGCGGAGATGCCGAGCCGTCTCATAACAGGCCGGCTCAGGCTGCCCAGCAAATATAACAAAGAGCGGCTCCGGTGGACGACGTCGATTTCTGGCGGGCAGCGACTCGTCTGGACGGAGCCTATCAAGTGCCGCGCGCGGGGCGAATGTTCGGGCTCGCTCTGGCGCTGACCGTTCTGGACCAGCTCAGCAAAGCGGCGGCGCGCCATGGGCTTGAGGCCGGCAAATCTTTGCCCATCATTGGAAATGATTTTTTTCGTCTCACCTTAGTAGAAAATCCCGGATCCGCTTTCGGGCTGCGTTTGGCCCACCCCACCCTCCTCCTCATCATCAATCTTCTCGCAAGCGTTGCTCTCGCCGTCATCTTGGTAAGACTTTGCCGCAAGGATTCGCTGTTGCGCTTCCCGATTGCCCTGCTGCTGACCGGAGCTTTTGGCAACTCGATTGACCGCATTTTCTTCGGTCACGTGACCGATTTCCTCGATTTCGACTTTCCCAACTTCATCATGGAGCGTTGGCCCGTTTTTAATGTGGCCGATAGCTGCGTCACGATTGGCATGATTTCGCTCGTCGTCTTGTCCTTCCTCCCCACTCACTCTCCTTCCCGCGAAATTACGGAATCCGCCGCGCAAGATTGAATTCCGACCCCCCTTACATCCCCCCGCAAGCGAGGGGAGAAGGAATGCGCCAAGCCTGTTGCACGCGTTGCAATTCTATGGTGTGTGCAGTATATTGAAGCCGGGCGGGTGAGAACACCCGCCACGGCGACTTTTGGGAATTGTGGGGGTGAACCATGTGTGCGCCCCTTGGCAAACAGCAGTAAGAAACAACAGAATGCAGGAGGCAGGCATGAAGAACATTATCGCATCGTTACTCCTGCTCGCGTGCGCACAAGCGAGCTTTGGGCAACTCTCGGGACCCCTCAGCGGCACGCTGGGGCCGGGCACTTACGATGTCGTGGGCAATATCTGGGTAGAAGCGAATGACACGCTCCGCCTCATGCCCGGGACAACTTTTCTTTTTGGCGAAGACCTGGTCTTCGACATCTACGGAACGCTTCTGGCGGAAGGAACAGAAAGCGATTCGATTATCTTCACCGCTGTCGAAGATACCACTTATTGGCCACCGCCTTGGGGCGGCATGGGCTTCGGTGATCCCGGCAGCTCAGGCAGTCAACTTGTATATTGTTCGCTGACCTATGCGGCTCATTGGAGTGGTGGCGCGGTCCGCTGCATACGCTCTTCGCCCACTTTGACGAATTGCTCGCTGAGTCTCAATTATGCCCATAACGGTGGGGCAGTGTTATGCGATTCCTCCTCGTCACCGCTGTTTATAGGCTGCACTATTCGTGTAAACGGTGCTTACGAGGGCGGAGGCGGTGTGTATATCGATAATAATTCGGCGCCCATTTTCATGGATTGCATTATTCGTGAGAATGCTGCAGCCGGCGAATGGTGGTGGGGCTTCGGAGGTGGAATCTATTGCGATCATTCTTCCCCCATATTTGTCAACTGCCATATTTGTGACAATGCGGCAAGTTGGAGCAGCGGAGGTGCGGCATGCTATTCGTCATCCGTGACCTTCCTGAATTGCGTTTTTTCGGAGAATGTGGGATGGGCTGACACAGATGGAGTAATTTGCGGTCGTTGCTCGGGTATTTTCGGGAACTGCACTTTCAGCGGCAATGGTGGAGAGGCAATGTTTCTCAGCGAATGTTCACTGCTTGTCGCAAATACAATTGTCACCTTCTCGGGTGGGCGCGGGATTCGCTTCGAGAATAGTCCGCAAACCCAGGTTCGATGTTGTGACTTCTTTGGCAACGGCGGCGGAGCGTTCGGAGGCGATGTTCCTGCCGGACTCGGTGTGCTTGTCGCGACGAATGCCAACGGCGATTCGTGTGATGTGTATCAGAATATTTTGCTCGATCCAATGTTTGTCAATATGGGAGTGGGCGATTATCATTTGACAGATTCTTCGCGCTGCATCGGCGCGGGCGACTTGGCGGGCGCACCTACGAGCGACATGGACGGCAATCCGAGGCCGAATCCGCCCGGGTCAAATCCGGATATTGGCGCCTATGAGAATGCGCGCGATGTTCCTCTCCACACTCGGTATTCATTGCCCTATTTGCCCGTAACACACGCTCTCCATCCAAGCTTTCCAAATCCCTTCAATGCAAGCACGATGATTCGATATGATGTAGGCAGAAGCTGTACGATTGAGCTGACGATTTTCAATCTGGTCGGTCAGAAAATCCAGACATTGGCAAATGGCAGACACCCGGCGGGGTCGAATATTGTGCGATGGGATGCGCGGGATTTGCCTTCGGGTCTCTACTTCTGTCGGATGCAAGCGTCGGGATTCATACAAACGCAGAAATTGATGCTGGTGAAATGATTCTCGCGCGGAGTGAGGGCACCCACGCGCGGCGGGAAAAAAGGATGAGGGCGCTTGGGCGGCGTAGAAAAAGGTGAGGGCATCCCCGCGGTGGAGAAACGGGAAGGACAAGGCAGGCCTTGTCCCTACAAGCCGCGATCGAAATGGGTAGGCTGCAAGCAGCCGACACCGCGAGGTTTATGATTGCAGATGATTCCATAGATGAGCGCAAGCCGCTCGTTCTGAAAATCACGGAGGGGCAGGAGCGGGTAAGGCTCGACAAATATCTTGTGCAGGCACTGCCGCAGATTTCGCGGCATAAGGTGCATGAGCTCTTGGAGGCCGGGCTTGTCACCGTCAATGACCGCGTGCCCAAGAAAAGCCACAAAATCTCACCCGGCGAGACGATTGCGGTTTATTTCCGTGATCAGAAGCCGCAGGAAGTCCGGCCCGAAGCGATTCCGCTCGACATTCGCTATGAAGATGAGCATTTGCTCGTTGTGAACAAGCCCGCGGGGATGGTCGTGCATCCGGCGCACGGCCATTTTGAAGGCACACTGGTCAATGCGCTATTGCACCACTTCGGTCGCGAGGATGCGGGGCCGACGATTCGACCCGGAATCGTGCATCGCTTGGACAAGGGAACATCGGGCCTGTTAGTTGTCGCCAAGAATGACATCGTGCATCGCCATTTGACGGAGCAGTTCAGCGAGCGCACGGTCAAGCGCGAATATGATGCCCTCGTCTGGGGGCGCTTCAAAGAAAACGAAGGAACGATTGAAGCAACCTTGGGGCGGCATCCCGGCGACCGCAAGCGTTTTAGTGTCGTTCGAGGTGGGAAACGAGCGGTCACGCATTATGTCGTCCGAGAAACCTTCGACCTGCTCAGTCTGCTCGCGCTTCGGCTCGGGACAGGACGCACACATCAGATTCGCGTGCATCTTTCGCACATTTATCATCCGGTGTTCGGCGATCCCGATTACGGCGGGCGGACAAAACGCCTCGGGGGGCTTCCGGGAACCCGGCGGCAATTCATGGAGAGACTGCTGAGCCTTCTTGCTCACCCGGCGCTGCATGCGCGCAGCTTGGGCTTTGTGCATCCGGTGTTGCGAAAGGATATGTCTTTTGAGGCGGAGATGCCGGAAGATCTTGGGAACGCGCTAAGGATGCTGCGAGAAGAGAGTGAAAATTGGGCTTGACAATTAGGAAATTTCTAATATATTTAACAATTTAAGGTTCACTCCATTGCTCCATAGGTACCACTAAGATGCTGAAATCTATCCCTTTCCGGATTGTTTTCATCCTTGCCTTGATTATTCTGGGAGCCGTTTATCTCTACCCTACCCTCCGCTATGAACGGCTCATGCAAGAAGAAGTCCGCGAGCTGCAGAAGCTGTCCGATCTTTCGGGGATTCCGCTGGCGACGCTGGCGACGGATGTCTACCGTGATGATGTGGACCTACGCGGTCAGATTGAAGAGTCGGAGTTGGACACAGCGCGGAAGGCCGCGGCAATCGAGAGGCTGGACTACATGCGTGGGCCTTTCTATGACAAGATCAAATACAACCGCCCGCGAGCGATCAAGCGCGGATTGGATCTACAAGGCGGCATGTATATCCTCTTGGAAGTGGATTTGGTGGAGCTCGTCGAGAATGCGGCGAAGAACAAGGATGAGCGGCTTGGGCGCATTATCGGCGAGCTTCGAGAGAAAGCACAGGCGGGCAATGTGGATGTCTTGGGGAATCTGCAGGCGATTTGTGCCCGCGAACGCATTCCTCTCTCCGCCTATTGGGGAGAACCGGAACAGAGCGATGCCTCCATCTTGAAAGACCTGCAAAACGCGGCGGACGATGCGGTCAATCGGTCGCTGGAGATTCTGCGCAATCGCGTGGACCAATTCGGCGTTTCCGAACCCTCTATCGCCAAGGTGGGGGCGCGGCGAATTGCCTTGGAGCTGCCCGGTGTCAAAGACCCGGGGCGTGCGCGGGAACTTATCGGCCGCACGGCCCTTCTCGAATTCAAGCTTCTTATCGAGCCGGAGCGGGCGCAGGAAATTTTACTGAAGATTGACAATGTCGTCAAGGCGGGTATGGGGATTGACACGACGACGGTTCCGGCCGACTCCGCCGCACTCGCCGCAAGCGATACGGCGAAAACAGATACGGCGGCGGCAGATACGGGGACGACGGTAAAGGCGCAGGAGCTTTTTGCCGAGACGAGCCCGAAGACGGAAGAAGTGGATAGCGCGACTCTGAAGAATCCCTTCCTCAGCCTTCTTGTTGGAGGCAGAGGGGATATTCTGGTGCCTGCGGCGAACAAATCGAAAGTGAATCGTTACATCTATTCGCGGGATGTGCAGAAGTCGTTGCCCAAGGATGTGGAATTCCTGTGGTCGAATGCCGTGGAACAAAGTCCGGGAACTCAGGAATCCTATTGGATGCTCTATCTGGTGAAGAAGGAGCCGGAGCAGACGGGGGCGACGCTGGCCGATGCGCGGTCTTCGATTGGATCCGGCTATGAACCGGATCAAGCGGGCAAGCCGATTGTGGAGATGAAACTGACGCGTCCCGGAGGTCGGACTTTCGCGCGTGTTACCGGAGCGAATGTGGGGAAGCGCTTGGCCATCGTGCTCGACGACAAAGTGCACAGCGCGCCGCAAATCCGAGGCAAGATCCCCGGCGGCAACGCGGTGATTACGGGCATGCGAGACATGAATGAGGCCCACGATTTGGCGATTGTGCTTCGTGCCGGTGCGTTGCCCGCGCCGGTGAATGTCGCGCAGGAGCGGACGATCGGGCCGTCGCTGGGCCGTGACTCCGTCGAGGCCGGACAACTTTGTCTCACCCTCTCGTTCTTCGGCGTGATCCTATTCATGATTTGGTATTACCGCGCTTCGGGGATGATTGCCGACCTGGCGATGATTTTCAACCTGTTCCTGCTCATGGCGGCGCTGGCGCTCTTTCAATTCACGCTGACGATGCCCGGGATCGCAGGGATTATCTTGACGATCGGTATGGCGGTGGATGCGAATGTGCTTATCTTCGAGAGGATCCGCGAGGAATTGCGTTTAGGCAAGACCATACGGGCGGCGATTAACACGGGCTTTGACCGCGCGCTCTTGACCATTATTGACTCGAACACGACCCTCGCCATTGCGGGCGTCGTGCTGCTCATCTACGGGACGGGAGCCATCAAAGGATTTGCGCTCACGCTGACCGTCGGCATCATGATCAATGTCTTTACCGCCGTCTTTTTGACTCGGCTCATATACGACATGGCTACACACAGGCGTCAACCCAAAACCTTGAGCATCTAATGCCGCAATTTTTTCAGAAAACCAATTTCAAGTTTGTCGCGCAGCGTCGGCGCACGGTAACACTTTCGGGCATTATCATTCTCGCCGGCATTCTGACTCTGATTATTCGCGGGCCGAACTGGTCCATTGATTTTCGCGGGGGCCTCGACATCCAAGTACGATTCGCGCAGCCGCTCACCGATGGACAAGTTCGTGAGGCACTGACGGACCTCGATGTCGGCGAGGTCAAGACGATTTCCGGACTTGGCCAATCCGAAGATATCCTCATCCGATTGAAGGTCTCGGAAAGCAGCGGAGAGACACAGCAGTCGGTGAAGCAGATATTGGAGGCGGCGTTTCCCGAGAATCGCGTCGAAATCCGGAATATGTCCTTGGTGGGGCCTCGAGTCGGACGCGACCTGCGCCGATCCGCGATCCTCTCGGGGGGTGTCGCGTTGATCCTGCTGTTGATTTATGTGACTTGGCGCTTCAAGTTTGAATTCGCCATCGGCGGCATCATCGCGCTTGTGCACAATGTCGGAATCACGCTGGCCTTTCTGGCGTTTTTCAACTATGAGCTGTCGCTGACGGTGCTGGCGGCCTTTCTGACTTTAATCGGCTACTCCATTAACGATACGATTGTGGTCTTT
>JAZDIW010000390.1:0-4494 GCA_043804575.1 bacterium | reverse complement strand
TCCTAAAGGCTCTTTTTCGCGCGGCTGTCCTTCCCCGAGTCCCTGACACTCCCTCTCCACTAAGCCCGCCACCGCCGCAACATCCACGATCAATTCTATTCCTCCAAAAACAAACCCCGCCCAAACAACGGGGTTTGTCAGTAGTCTGAGCCGCCGAATTGTTGGCGGCTTTTCTTTTGCTTTCCTCTGACGCAGGGCAGCAGACTATCCGAAAAGTCTTGGATGGCTCTGCCGCTTACTATGAGGCAAATGAAAAGAGGTTATCATAAATAATCTTTTGACACCAAGACAATTGGCTAAAGAAGAGATTCTTCCGTTTCAAGAGATTTCGCTTGACATTGCATGAATTTGTCCTGATATTGTGTGGGTCGTCGCTGTGTTGAGGAACGGCCTTGTAGAAGCGGGGACTCATCGCGTGACATTTGACGGGAGCAAGCTGGCATCAGGAATTTATTTTGCGCGGCTGGACGCGGGAGCCTTCTCGCAAACGAGAAAGCTCATGCTGCTCCGGTAGGTGTTTTTCAATCATCATCTTTTTCACAAAAATCCGTTTCACAAGGATCTCATTGACTCCAAATACGGACGGTGCAACATGAAATGCGTCGGTTTCACATTCTTCATGAGAATCGCGGTGTTAGGTTTTGCGACGGTCGTGTGCGCTCAGCCGACTCCGGACACACTATGGACTTTTACCTACCACGGAGCTCTTGATGCGGAAGATGCCGCACAATCCGTTCAGCAGACAGCGGACGGTAGTTACATTGTGGCAGGATACACGGAAGTATTTAATGCCGGGTTTGATGTATTGCTGGTCAAGTTAGACGGAGCGGGAGACACCGTATGGACGCGTACCTATGGTGGACACTCCAGCGATGTTGCGCGTTGTATTCAACAGACAACGGAAGGAGGATTCATCGTTGCGGGAGATACTCGGTCGTTCGGTGCGGGAGATGCCGATTTCTATATACTCAGGCTCAACGATGATGGCGATACCCTCTGGACGCGCACCTACGGTGGATTGGGTCGGGAGGAAGGCTATTCGGTGCAGCAGACATCGGATGGCGGTTTCATTATGGCAGGATACCTCTGGTCGGTCAGTGGCAATAACCAAGACATTTATCTTGTGAAGACCGACGGCGACGGCGACACCGTTTGGACGCAAACCTATGGAGGCAGCGGTGAGGATTGGGCGACTTCCGTTGAGCAGACATCAGACGGTGGATTTGTCGTCGCCTGTTCTTTCTATCGCCAAGACGCGGAGAGAAACGACTTCTGTCTGCTGAAGACGAATGAGCATGGCGATACACTTTGGACCCGGAGATACGCGAACAGCGGCGACTGGCCGTATTCCGTTCATCAGACGCTGGACGGCGGTTACATCATGGCCGGTTCCGTAGGGTCTCTCGGTGCCGGTGAGGGGGACATGTTCGTGGTCAGAACCAATGCGTCCGGCGATACGCTTTGGACGAAAACATTCGGCGGAGATCGTCAGGATGGAGCCTATTCTGTTCAAGAAGTACAGGACGGAGGATTCATTGTGGCGGGATGGACATGGTCCTATGGACACAGAGACGACGATATTTACCTGGTGAGACTCAACGGCTCAGGAGATACGCTGTGGACTCGCGCAATCGGAGGTCCTTATGCACAAGTGGCTATCTCCCTACAGCGGACGACAGATGGAGGATACATTATCGCGGGATTTTCGACCACTTTGGATCCCTCCTATGGGGATTTCTATGTAGTGAAAACCGGCGCGGATGAAATGAGAACTGAACCCATTGATGGTCAGGTATCGAGAAATTACATCCTGTATCCAAGCTATCCGAATCCCTTCAACGCAACGACCACGCTGCGCTTTGACTTGCCTCGAGCCGGGATGGTCACATTGCGGATATATGATGTTCTTGGCCGAGAAGCCGCCACCTTAGTCAGAGGTGTAAAAGCGGCTGGACATCATTCTGTTATCTGGAACGCCACTGCCTTTCCGTCTGGGCTCTACTTCGCGCGTCTTGAAGCGGACGGCTTCATGCAGACACACAAGCTTTTGGCCCTCAAATAGGCGACTGTCCCACAAGAAAAGACAAGAGGAAGCCGCACGATTTCCGTGCGGCTTTCTTGCTCCCGAATTCAAAAGCCTCATTCGGAGAGGCATTTGCGCGATTTTTGCATCTTTGATCAGAAAAATCTAAGAGCTTCCCTAAGTAACCTATTATTAACAAAGTAATTGGACTCTGGAAAAATTTCGGCCCCAGAGGAGATTTTGCTTGACAAACCCCAAATTCATCCCGATATTACCTATGTTCTCGAGTCCACCCAAAGAACGCGGAAGATGGCGGGCTGTTGGGAGCAGTGGCCGGTCTCTTGAGAAGATGAGGAGGAGAAAACCATGAAAATCGGAAAATGGATTTGTTTTGGAGTCCCGATTCTGATCGGAGTCGGGATGCTTCTGGCTTCGCAGCCGAAGGGATGGCAACTACCGCCACCACGGAAAGTGAAGTGGTCCGATACATCCGGCCACACGGGCCGACCCTTGACAACTGCAGAGAGCACAGTGGTCGCAGCGTGCATCGAAAGCATCGCAACGCCTCCGCCTTCCACCTTCGTGTGCACATTAAACCATAGACCGTGCACACTGAGAGCCGACTGTGTGGGTGCCGCCTTGCGCAGGCAACTGAGACGGCCCGGGGGTATTGAAGCGGAAACGGGGCCGGCCAAAGGAAGGGAAGGTGCCTGCACGAATCCCGATGGCAAAACATCACCGGAAGGCGACGCCGTGAACATCAATGAAGATTGGATCTTGGATCCCTATCGGTGGAGACGTATCGACTTTATGCTCATCCATGAATACGCTCACAAGTGCCAGGATAGCGCAACCTTGGGGAGCCCGCGCGGAAGGGAGATTGAGGCGCACCTGGTTACGATTGCGTACAAGGACTGCACGCACATGAGTCATTCGGACTCATATTTTCAGCAAGAATCGACCTGGGTTGCAGACTTGAAAAGCCAACACAGCGTGCATCATGTGTCCAGCGCCCTTGAGCACGACTGCTATATCCGCTATGATAGCACGGGGGGGACCGCAGGGGATTCGCTCATTTCCTTCCAATTCGGCACTCCGCTCTACTACAGCTATCCTTTTGGCGAAACACGGGCGAGCGATTTAAGTATCATCGAGAATCATTTTATGCTGCCCGATTCTCACTCTCTGGCGATCGTTTGCGGCGGAGTCCCGTTCATGAACCTCGCCCGGATTCTCCTTCTCGATATTTATCATGGCGAAGTGCTTGGTTTACACGGCAGCTTTGACTACCCCGGGATGTTCTTCTGCTCCATGGACCATTCTCCCATGACGGGACTCACTTATTTCCTGGATTCGCTGAATCAGCAAATTTTGGCTATGGCGGACCTGAACGGAGATCTCGTCCCCGACGAAATTGTCAGTGTCTATGCCAGTGCGTTTTGGCCCGGCTTCGAGCCCCTGATGGGCATGTGGGGTGTGGATGCAGGATGGCACCGCTATTTGGGGGCGGGAGTTATCGTGAATCATTTCAACATTCACTTCATGGATTGCATCTATCCCTACGATCAAGCCTACTTCCTTCCCGATGCCGACGGCAACAACATGGCGGATGCGTGTCTTTTCTTGCCGATGTACGAGTTCCTCTTCTTTGTTCCGGTGGTTCAGGTGCCGCTCCCCTGGGAAGGCGATACCTTCGTCATGCTTCACGCCACCTGGGATCATGACATCGCCGTCTGGACCACAGATCCCCAGGGGCAAATTCTCTATGAGGAGCTGGGGATGACTCACATGCTCGAAGGGGTGGATGCCGAGTGTATGCTCATGCGACCTCTCATGGCGGAAGAATTTGTCCTGGCCATGGACATGCAAACCGGAGACAGGTCGGGCCCCGTCCAGGTCATCAATCCTGTCCCGCAGGAAGTAACAATCACACTGGATGCGACCGGCATGCTCCATTTGCGCTGGGAGGCTGTTCCTGGAGCAGAGCAGTATTACATCTACAAGGCGCTTGAGCCCTTTGAGTTTCCTCCGGAGCCGACCTACTTCACCGAGACAAATGAAATTATCTTGCCTCCTGCGGACGACAAGAAATTCTATCATGTGACGGCGGTGAAGGAAGGGTCGATGCATTAGTCAAGACAAGAGAATCCTGTGAAGCGACAAGACCGGGGAGAGTTCTCCTCGGTCTTGTTTTTCTCGATGCACGGAAGCTCAGGTATCAAGGCTCGGATCCTCCCAACAAAAATCTCCATTTCAAGCAGGCCGCACTCGAGACTGTGCAGAGAGGCGGGGAGCCCGACCGACATGACGACAAAACCCTTTGGTGGATGGACGGAAACGGCAATTGATTGATAATAACATAGTTGAACATTCAAGGTTTTTTTTGCGTGGGTAATTTTTTGCTTGACAACTCCAGAGGGAATACCGATATTATCTATTGGCCTGAGGCTCAATGCAGATGACCCTAATTT
>JAZDIW010000389.1:0-2841 GCA_043804575.1 bacterium | reverse complement strand
GACGCAGATCGCCTCCAACGGAGCGTACAAGGAACCGGAGCATAGTGACCTTCGATGCAGCTGACTTGCCTTCGGGAATCTACTTCTATCGTCTTGAGGCAGGCGACTTCACGAGCACAAGAAAGATGGTGCTCTTGAAGTAAATCGAGCATTCTCTCAAGCCAAAAGGCCGATCCCGCTTTGGGACCGGCCTTTCTTCTTTTTAACAGTTCTGAAGCTTAGTTGGTTTCTATCTGTCCATTCCTGAATGCGCCTCAAAGACCTTGATGAGCGTTTGTGTGATTTCTTCAGGGTTTTTCCAGACAAACTCGACTGGCAAAATCCAAACAGGCAACTTGAAAGAGATGCCTGCCAGACGAACGGCATCCTTGGCCGTCGTCAGAATCGCTTCGGCTCCGAGTTTGGAGGCGCGCCTCTCAATCTGTGCAATGTCGCTCTGACAGAAGGGATAATGGTCTCGGAAAGAGAAATGCTTTAGCACATGAAATCCTGATTCGACGGCGCAGCGGTAGAATCTCTTCGGCCGCGCTATGCCGGAGACAAGCACGATTTTCTCCGGAGGTTCTTTGGCTTCCTGTGTCGAAAATAGCAGCGGTTTTCCGGGTCGCAAAAGAGCGTCGAGAAAGGATTTGCCGCAGCTCTGTGCAAGTTTAGCGGCGGGAGAGAAATCATTCTGCTCCAAACCAACGCCGAGGACAATATCGGCTCTTTGGAGAGCGTCCGTCGGTTCCCTCAGTGGGCCGGCGGGGAGCAAATATCCGTTTCCGAGCGGCTTTTCGCTATCCAGAAGCACAATTTCGAGGTCCTTGTGCAGCGCCCGATATTGAAATCCGTCGTCCAAGAGAAGGACTGGCGCTCCGTACTCGCGAATAGCAGCGCGGGCGCCTCGGACACGATTCTGCTCCACGACGATAGGCACATCCGGCAGGAGGCGATGGAGCATCATCGGTTCATCTCCGACCTCTCGCCAATCCGTGGAATCCGAAAGCCCTGGCCCTAAATATATTGTGGATTTTGCTCGTCGGCCATAGCCTCGCGTGAGGATGGCGGGTGCGCCAGAGATTCCGCGCTGTCGCAGAATATCCTGCACGAGCGGAACGAGACTCGCGATGCAAGGCGTCTTTCCCGTGCCACCAACCGTCAGATTCCCGACCGAAATCACGGGAACAGTGACTCGTCGGACGGCCCGAGGATTCCTGTCAAAACGCCTGTGATGGAACTTAGCAAAGGCCTCGTAGATTCGTGATGCAGGAAGAGTCAGCCAAGACGGCTGCAAGGCTCTGTCGGCGGGGAAGTCCATGGTTTAGAAATTGTACTGCAGGAATATCGTCGGATGGGCAAACCACTTGTTCTCTTCAAAAGGTTGGCGTTCTGTTCCTGCGGGCAGGAAATTCCGGGACACTTCGACTTCGCTGCCAATGGCCCACTGTCGCCACAGGAATTTCAATTGTGGTTCGGATTGAATACGAATTCGCCCATCGAATTGCTCATCGGCGTTGACATCAACATACCCGTTGAACATCAGCCAGGGCTGCAAGTGAGCAAGCCATACGAGAGTCGCCTGCCATGAAAGGCGCGTGGCGAATTCCTTTCGCGCCAGCGCTTGAAACTCAAAGGATGCCTTGCCTAATAGGAACCTGTCGAGGGCAACTCCATAGAGAAAAACACCGGGGATGATTTTCATCGGCGTTTCCAATACGCCTACGCCGTCGTTTACGCCGTCATTGTATTGGACGGACAGGTTCATAGTGCCGCGACGAGTCGGGACGATACGGAAATTGCGCGCAATCTCGAAATAGGAACCATGTTGTCCCGTTTCGTCAAAATCGAAATCGGCGAAGAAGAAGGTAGTGCCGAGTCGGTCAAGATGGAAGAACTCGAGTGTGGATGTAACCACCTCGCGATCAAAATCCCAATGCAACTGAGCATTCAGGAACAGATTTTTTTCCTGTCCACAGGCGATAGCTGTTGCCATGAGAGTGAAAAGAAGTGCTTTTTTCATGTTGACTCCCGAATTTCGCGGGCGTCTTCCTGCATCTTCAGAGGAAACAGCTGTGGTGGTGGCTGCAGTGCTTCCAGTCGCTCTCGCATCTCGTCAGGAATTTCGATCTCTTCTCCGGCAAGGTTATCCGCGAGCTGCCCTTCCTCCTTGGGGCCGATGATGGTTGCGTCCATTCCCTCCGGCAACAGGCTGTAGGCAACGGCCAATGCCACAGGCGATACTTTCATCTCGGCGGCAATCTTCAGAAATCCCTCGGCGGCCTGATAATTCTCCTCGGTGGCCCAGCGTTCCTTCCACCACTTCCCCGATTCCCCTCCTGCGAAACGACTTCCCTTGGGATCTGCTTTTTGCCATTTGTATTTGCCGGTGAGCATTCCTCCGGCCAGCGGGCTCCACGCAACAAGTCCCACGCGGTTATAGCGACACGCGGGCGCAATTTCTACTTCGATGTCTCGCACAAGCACGCTGTACTCGACCTGATGACAGATGAAGTCCTCCCATCCGTGCTGCCGCGCGCAGGCGGCGGCTTCGCTGACCTGCCAACCCGTGAAATCCGAACAACCGATGTAACGCACTTTTCCTTGCCGAATCAAATCGTTCAGCGCGCTCATCGTCTCTTCGAGCGGCGTGACGGGATCCCAGATGTGAACATAAAGGAGGTCAATCCAATCCGTTTGCAGGCGTTTCAAGCTGGCCTCCACGGCTTCGATGATGTGTTTGCGCGAAAGACCGTGGTCATTCGGCCCATGCCCCATCGGCCAGAAGCATTTTGTGGCGAGAACAATGTTCTGCCTGCGCCCTTGAAGAATATGCCCGAGGATTTTTTCCGATTCCCCGCG
>JAZDIW010000388.1:0-15484 GCA_043804575.1 bacterium | reverse complement strand
TTCTTCTTGGTTGCCTTCTTCTTGGTTGCTTTCTTCTTGGTCGCCTTCTTCTTGGTGGCCTTCTTCTTGGTGGCTTTCTTCTTCGTAGCCTTCTTCTTCGTAGCCTTCTTCTTCGTAGCCTTCTTCTTCGTAGCCTTCTTCTTCGTAGCTTTCTTCGCGGCTTTCTTCTTCGTGGCTTTCTTCGTGCCTTTCTTCTTCGTGCCTTTCTTCTTCGTTGGGCTCATGCTGATTCTCCTTATGGATTAACTGAGGGCAGGGACTCGTTCGGGAACGATTTGATTTGGCCGCTGAAGCCGTCGCTGCCCTCTCCGCAACTTCAGCGGAACTTCGCTAAGGTAGGCCTGGTAAGAGGCCTCCAGCCTTTATAAGCAGACGCTCGAAACATTCCGGTCCCTCTTCTGAGAGCGCCTTCGTGCCCCGCGCGGCTCTGAAATCCATCGATTGGGAAGTCTTCATCGTGCATCTATCCATTCGCTCGCCCGCAGGCTCGCGCGGCAGGTCTCGCTCTTTCGAGCAAAGCCGACAAGTTCTCTCGTGCCCGCGGCAGCAGCTCGTATGGGTCAATCTCCGTCAAGGAACCGTTCCGCACTACCTGGCGACCGTTCACAAACACATGGCGGACATTCTGTGGCGTCGCCGCATGCACAAGGGCCGCGACAACATCCAAAGACGGGCAAGTGTTGGGCCAATTGAGATCCATCACAACAAGATCCGCACACTTTCCCGCTTCGAGAGTTCCAATTTCCCCCTCTTTGCCCAGAGCCTGCGCCGCTTTGCGTGTGGCCATCTCGAGCACATCCACCGCTCTCAGATGCCCCGCTCCGAGTCGCATCGATTGAATCAGCACCGCCAGACTCATTTCACGCAACATATCGAGTCGGTTATTGCATGCGGCGCCGTCCGCTCCCAGCGTCACCGAAATCCCTTCGTCCAGCATTTCGGGAATGGGTGCGATCCCTGAGCCCAGCTTCAAATTCGCCGTCGGGCAGTGGAGAACTCGTGTACCGGATTTTGCCAGAAGAGCTATTTCCGACGGCTTCAGATGGATGCAGTGCGCAATGAACGTGGTGGGTCCCAGAAGCCCGAGCGAGTTCAAATATTCGATATTTCCTTGACCCGTCTCGCGGCGCACTTGCTCTGTTTCGAGATAACTCTCGGCCGCATGCGTATGGATGCGAAGGCCTTCTCTGTCGGCAATTTCTGCCGATTTTCGGAGCAAAGCTTCACTGCATCCCAACGCAAAACGCGGCGCGAGACAAATCTCAATGCGCCCTCCGTCTCTGCCATGCCACTTCTCTTTGAGACGAAGCACATCGGCGATGGCCACTTCGGCTCGCTCCGAGAAGTCGGCGGTGCGCACCGGCCTATCCGAAAGGGACTTTCCGACGATCGCCCTCAGTCCCCGTCGTTCCGCGACTTCCAGCACGCTTTCCACATGGCGAGCCGCTTCCATCGTCAGCGCTGTCGTCGTTCCGGAAAGGAAAAGCTCCGCGACGGCCAGTTCGGCCGAGATGGACGCGGACTGCGCCGTGTGGGCCGCCTCAAAAGGCAAAATGCGCTGCTCCAGCCAGTCGAGCAAGGGAAGATCTTCTGCCGTATTGCGAAAGAGCGTTTGGGAAAGGTGAAGATGAGTCTGAATAAACCCGGGCAGAACGACGCAATCGCGACAATCGAATCGTGTGTCGTCCTTTTCGGGGCCGACATCGCCCAAAGCCGTGATGTACCGACCCTCGATCCGCAGATTTCCCGTAAAGGGCGGGTCACCGGGCTTCATGGTCAGAAGCGTTGCGTCGCAGAGATGATAGCCTTCTTTCACTCCGCACTTCCCCTTTTCTTCCTGCGACGCGCCCGCTTCTCGGTCCGTTCTACCTCCCGCATCGTCGCATCCTTCTCTTCCAACAGGTCCGCCAAATACCCCAGGGTCTCGCGGTGCTCCAAGGCCTCTTGAATCAAGTCGTATTCCCGAAGGGAGAAGAAGGCATGAACGAAGGGAGCGAAGAAGACCATCGCCTGGGATCCAAGGTAGTTCAGCGGCCGAACGGATTCCAAGAAGAGAATCGCGGGTGTGGTCAGTCGCATTCGGACCAAGCGGTCAGCCATACGGTCAAAGAGCACGATTTGTTCATCTGTCAGAAAACTCGGGGCCGTTATCATCATCTTTTGCCAACGCCCTGTCGGCGCTCGCCCCGACTCTTACCTCTATCTTCTCGTGTAGGATTGTGGTGAATAGCTCCCTTTCCGGCGGATAGGGTAGAAACAGGCCTCGATAGTTCTCCAGCCAACGCGGTTTTTCAAAGGGCGAGAGGAAAACGCCGTTTCGGCCGAATTCGGTTCGCCGGAAGTCCGACCACTTCTTTGCCGTCTTGCCGAGCGTGCGTCGGACTTCAATGCCGGAAGTCGTCAGGCGATATCGCGTCGGGAAAAGGAAATCGGCAAGAGACCCCACAAGAAAGAGAGCGGCCAACAAGACCCATCCGATTTCTTGAAACGCCGCATAGACCGCCCCCAACACGAGTCCTGAGACCACCCAGAAGAGTAGAGCCTTGCCCGGCTTCTGCCGAAGCGGATGCGACATCCATTCAAAGATCACCTCGTCGCGGCCCAAAGCGAGCCTCGCGCGAAAAGCGTTATTACTAAATATATATCACTTAAAATAAAATAGCAAGACATTTCGTACAAATTTTTCAAAAATTTTCTCAGCCGTGCGCTTTCAGCCAATTCTTACCATACCCAAAATCGACCACGATGGGCACCGATAACCGCAAAGCCTCTCTCATTTCCTCGGTGATGACGAGCTTGAGTCCTTCGAGTTCCTCTTCGGGAGCCTCGAAAACGAGTTCATCATGAACCTGAAGAAGCATGCGCGCCGCGAGGCTCTGTTCGCGCAGGCGATGAGCGACACGCACCATCGCGAGCTTGATCATATCCGCCGCCGTGCCTTGAACCGGCGTATTGACGGCGGTTCGTTCGGCGAATTCGCGCGTCTGCCGATCCGTGGCGTTGATATCGGGAATCCGCCGTTGGCGGCCCACCAGCGTCGAAACGAGGCCCTTCTTTCGACATTGTAGAATGGTCTCTTCGATGAATCTCTTCACTCCCGGATAGAGCTCAAAATACCTCTCTCGAAAGGCTCGAGCTTCGTGGCGTGGAATGCCCAATTCTTCGGCAAGGCCGAAATCCGTCTGGCCGTAGATGATTCCGAAGTTCACGGTCTTGGCGGCCCTGCGCATCTGCGGCAAGACTTCCTCGGGAGCAATGCCAAAAATCCGTGCGGCCGTTTCTCGATGCACATCCCCCCCTTGTTCAAAGGCCGCCCGAAGCCGTTCATCTCCGGAGAGATGAGCCATGATGCGAAGTTCGATTTGGCTGTAATCGGCAGAGCAAATCACCCAACCGGCCTCTCCGGGAACAAAGGCCTCGCGAATGCGGCGACCCATTGGAGCGCGAATCGGTATATTTTGCAGATTGGGATTGGCCGAAGAGAGGCGTCCGGTTGCCGTAGCGGTTTGACCAAATGTCGTATGTACACGGCCGGTCTCCGGATGCACCAGAGCGGGAAGGGCATCCACATAGGTGGATCTGAGTTTGGCCAAGCTCCGATAGTCCAACAGGCGCGCGGGCAAGTCATGGAAGGCGGCCAAATGCGTCAGAGTAGCCACATCCGTCGAAGGCCCACTTTTCGTCTTGTGTTGCACCGGAAGCTTCAGCCTGTCAAAGAGCACCTGCGCCAATTGCTTGGGCGAATTCAGATTGAAGCGCAACCCCGCCAGAGCATAGCACTCTTCCTCGAGGCGCCGCAGGTCCCGCTCCAATTCTTTGGACATCTCGCGCAGGAGTTCCACATCGAGGCGTAGCCCTGTGTATTCCATCTCGAGCAATACAGGCAAGAGGGGAAGTTCGAGATCAAGCAGGAGCTTTTCAAGCTGTTCTTCTTTTAGGAGACGGGTGAGAGTGCGCGTGAGGCGCAACGCATAGTCCGCATCCTCGCAGGCATATTCCACAAGCTCAGAAGTCTCCACCTCGAACATGGACTTCTGCTTCTTCCCCTTGCCGATGAGGGCTGCCGTCGGGATTTTGTCCAACTGCAAATATTTCTGCGACAAGACATCCAACGAGAGCTGTTTGGCACCCGGATCCAAAAGAGAGGCGGCGAGCAGCGTGTCGAAGGCGATTCCCTTGACTTCGACGCCATAGCATCGCAACACCAGTGCATCATACTTCAGATTCTGCCCCGTCTTCGGAACCGTTTCATCCTCGTAGAAGGGAGCGGCAATTGTCAGGAAAGCGGAAACGCGCGGCTCAACGGATTTCTTGAAATAGCGAAATTCGCGCGATTGGGCCGGCTTTCCCCGGAACTCAGCCAACGGAACAAAAAAAGCCTCTCCTTCTCTTGCACAGAATGAGGCTCCCACCAGCTCGGCTTGCATCGGATCAATGCCGGTCGTTTCGAGGTCTATGGAGACCATCTTCTTCTCGCGTCGCCAAGTCTCGAGAAGAGCTTGAAGTGCCTCAACATCGAGAATTGCACGATAGTCTCTCTCCTTTTTGCTTTTTCCCTTCGGTTTCGATGGCAGATATTTCAGCAAGCTGAGAAATTCCAATTCTCGAAGAAGTTTCTCCACATCAGGCGAATCAAACGGCTTGAGATGAAAGGCATCCCCTGAGAACTCGACCGGCGCATGAGTGTCAATCGTCACAAGCTGCTTGGAGAGAAGAGCTTGGTCGTGGTCGCGAAACAGAGCCTCACGGATGGCCGGTTTGGAGATTTCCTCTGCGTGCTCCAGCGCGGCCTCCAGCGAACCATAAGTCTTTACAAGCGCGACCGCCGTTTTTGGCCCGACGCCGCCGACTCCCGGAACATTATCGGAGGTGTCTCCCATCAATCCCAAGACATCACAGACCTTCTCGGGTGGCACGCCGAAATTCTCTTCGACGCCTTTCTCATCCAAAATCTCTTCTTTCTTTGGGTCATAGAGAAAGACGCCCTCTTCGACCAACTGTTGAAAATCCTTGTCACCGGAGACCAGATAGACTTCAAATCCCTCGGCACGCGCGGCCTTCGCCAGTGTTCCGATGATGTCGTCGGCTTCCCATCCGGCTTTTTCCACAACGGAAAGGTCCATCGCCTCGAGGATTTGGCGAAGGCGCGGCAACTGCGCCACCAAATCCTCGGGCATCTTCTCGCGAGTGGCTTTGTATTCTTTGTATAGATGATGGCGAAAGGTGGGTTCCGGCCTATCGAAGGCCAGCGCAAGGTGCGTTGGCTTTTCTCTCTCGAGAAGCGTGAAGAGCAGGAGCAGGAATCCATAGACGGCGCTGGTCGGTTCTCCGGATTTTGTGCGCAGAGAGCTCTTGGAAAAGGCAAAATAGGCTCGATAGATCTGCGCCGAGCCATCAATCAGGAAAAGTCGGGCACTCATGCCATAAGGCTCCCTGCAAACTCACGCCCTGTAATATAAGGCCATTCGCATCTCCATACAAATACAAACGGACAGACTGCTCGATAGTTCCCTTGAAGGATTCGTTTTGGCATTCGAGGAAGAGCAGGTCGTCTATCCGAATCCCCTGTTCTTTTCGGGGCCTTCTCGAGCTTGTCCCAAAACTATGTGAGAGGAATTCAGCGGACGGTGGCAACAGCTACATATTCCGGCCGGGTTGCGCACGGCGTAGGATGGAGGGGATTGGACAGGGGAAAGCGCTTAACCCGGCTCGGCCAGACAACTGCGCTCTGATGTTTTCCAAGATACGCTGCCGTTTCTCCAGAGGGATTTGCCCTCGATAGAAAGCGTTTCCGGCCCATCGGGCTTCTCTAACAGCCAAGAGGATGCACGGGCCGTTTGGCGGCTGTGCGAAGCTCGCAGAGCACTATTCCTTGTCCTCCTTCCGGTTGACTTTTGAATAGGATTTGCGTAAATTCCCACAGGGAATCGTCCATACAATTTTCTTACAAGTGTTCTTTCTTTGCAATGGCTTCCGGATTCGGCGGCGGGTCCCAAGATTCTGGAGAGTATGGCTCGTGTTTCAGGTCACTTCAGGCAGCGCTTATGCCATTCGCGGAGTCGTGTATCTCGCGCTTCGTTCCCCTCAAGGTGCGCTGCTTGTCAGCGAGATTGCGCAAGCCCACGAGATCCCCGAGCGGTATTTGGCGAAGATTTTCCAGGGACTTGCTCGACACGGCGTTCTGCGTTCCACCCGCGGAATTGGAGGGGGATTTTCCCTGGCTCGGGCGCCGAGTCGAATCACCCTGATGGACATCGTCAAGAGCTGTGAAGGTCCCATCCTCGTCTCGAAATGCCTTGCCCACAAGGCCGATTGCGACAAGAAAGATATTTGTGGATTGTGTGTGGTGTGGGAGAAGCTGCAGAAACAGGTGGTCTCGCTCTTGGAGAAAACGACCATTCAGGATGTCCTCGACATCCTGGCAAAGCAGAAAGAACAGGACATTCTCGACATCCTGGCAAAGCAGAAAGAAATGCCTAGATAATGGACACGCAGAACTTCTGGCAGACGGTGAAAGAGACGGTTCGCGAAGGGATGAAAGAGGTGCAGGAGAAGGGAGAATCGCTGGCGCATCAAGGACGGCTGCGATTGGATATTTTCAGCGCCCAGCGGCGCCTTGACCGTCTGCTGGAATCCCTGGGTCGAGTCTACACGAACCGTGTGCAAGAGGGGCAATCCATTTCGCCG
The DNA here is from genome assembly GCA_043804575.1 of bacterium. GTDB lineage: Bacteria > Electryoneota > RPQS01 > RPQS01 > DYHQ01 > JAZDIW01. The sequence continues at coordinate 8,797 of JAZDIW010000388.1, read as the reverse complement.
GACGATCCGGAGATGTCCGCGCTTCTTCAGCAAGTGCGAGATACCGAGAAGGAACTTGCCCGACTGCGAGAGGAATTGCGCCAGGCTGCCTGCAAATCGTCAAGCTGAACTGTCCTCTTCGAAGTGACTTTCCCGCATTCACAAGAACCTCAAATTCATCCTTGTATTTCCCCCTCGAGACCGCAGGTTCTTTCTGCCTTCACGGGCAGCGGTTTTTCGCCTTTGGCTATGCTCTTTGCCATGCACAGGTGAGCTATCCTACAGCTTCCTGTGGGCAGGGATGATGTTGCCGATTGAACACACGATTTCGCAATTTGAGAACAGGCATGCCCCTATCGTCCATGATAATCGGCCTGGCGCGTGCTTTGCATTTCTTATAGATATCCTTTTTAAGTTACGGTGCTTTTATGTCCGATTTTCGGCGGATTGCCATTGTGGGAATAGGTGCGATCGGGGGCAGTTTTGGATTGGCTTTGAAGCAGGTTTCCTATGGTGCTCACATTGTGGGTGTGGATGCGGCGGAATCGCTTGCGCAGGCAAAAGAGCTCGGCGCCATTGACGAAGCCTGCCCATCCTTGCCGGAAGGAATTTCCGGTGCGGACTTGATTGTTCTGACCGGTTCGACAGAGGAGGTGGAGGGCCTCCTTTCCCAAGTCACCGCTGAACTGCCTCGAGGGGTGATTGTCTCCGACTTCACGCCGTTGAAGTTGAAGATCAGCAATCGGGTAAGGTCCGATGAGAAGCGCCAATTCGGCTATGTGGGCATTCATCCTCTTCGAAGACCTCTTGAGAAGGGCATCGAAGAGGCTTTTCCCGATTTCTTCTATGGTATTCCCATCTTCCTGACGCCCGCCCAGCGTAAGGATATGGAGGCTTTCGAGAAAGTCAAAGCCCTCTTCGAAACCCTTGGTGCTCGTCCGGTAGGGATGACACCGGAGGCCCATGACCAGTTTCTTGCCGAGATTCAGCAGCTTCCTCATCTCATGACGACGGCCTACCTGCGCCTTCTTTTCGCGAAGGAACTTGCCGAGCGTCCGTCTCGAGAGACCTTGGAGGAAGTGCTGTTGGCCCCAATGCGGAGTCTTGTCGAATTGCCTTCGGATTGGCCTGACGAGGCGGACGCCAACCGAGAGAACATCGCTGTGGCCCTTCGCTCGTTTGCCAAGCATCTGGAGTCGCTCGCCGCGGAGTTTGCCAAGGGCAACGCCGGAGTCGAACTGGAAGCGGCGAAGGATCGTGCTCTGCAGGTGCTCAGTGATCAGGGATTTCGAGCCCCGATTCCGGGGATTCGAGTCTCCTTGCCGAAGGGCAAGGAGTCGCTTTCCCAGATTGCGGAAGTGCTGGCCAAATCCAATATTCTTGTTCGCGAAGTGAATCAATCCGAGAGCGAAAAAAGCCGTTCGGTACGGATCATCTTTGATAGTCAGTCGGATGCGGAGCTTGCCGCGAAACGGCTCAAAGGTGTAGGCTTTCGAGTCTGGAAATTGATCTGAGCAAGCCAAAGAATTCTTGGACCGAACCATGCGGCAAGATCCAATGACTCATGACGAGGATACCCTGACTCTGCCGGAAACGGAGGAGGCCCATCGCGGCGAGTTCGAGAATATCGCCATCATCGGCGTGGGTATGATTGGCGGTTCCATCGGTCTTGCCTTGCGTCAATCGGGCTTTCGCGGCCAAATCACGGGGCTGGACAAGAAGGATGTCTTGGATCAGGCTCTGGCCCGTGGGGCGATTGATCGAGCCGTCGGGGATCTGGCCGAAGCCGTGCCGTCGGCGGATTTGGTCGTGCTCGCCACTCCGGTTTTGGAAACTTGCACGCTGCTTCCGACCATCCTCAGAACGGTGCGGCCCGGTGTCCCGGTGACCGATACGGGAGGAACCAAGGCGGAAATCTGTGGCCTTGCGGCGCGCACGAAAAAATCGCGCGGCATCTTCATTGGCGGGCATCCTCTGACGGGCACCGTGCGTCAGGGCATCGCCAACGCCCACGGAGAGCTTTTCGCGAGTGTCTACTATATTCTGACTCCGCTCAAAAAGCGCACTCCTCATCTTTTGGAATCTTTGAAGTGGTGGGTGCATCGGCTTGGGGCGTTGCCTCTGGTGTTGGACCCCGGTGAGCATGATCGCCTGATGGCTGCGACCAGCCACTTGCCGCTTCTGCTTTCGCTGGCCCTGACCGAATGGATGGGAGACCTGGCTTGCGCCTCGGCAGACCTCTACAGACTGGCTCATGGCGACTTTCGCGAAATGACGCGAAGACTCGACTGTGCCTTTGCGACTTGGGAAGGGTTGCTCAAGACGAATCGAGAGGAAATCCGCAAGGCCATCGCCAGTTTCCGCAAGGCCCTGGCCCATTGCGAGGCTCGGTTGGAAGAGAATCATCTTGCCGAGAGTTTCCGGCAGGCTCATTCCTTCCGGAATCAAGTGCTGCGTCAGCATGTCGGCCCTTGGGACACTCGCTGTGAACTCATCGTGACGGCTCCCGACCGGCCGGGGACTTTCGCGCGAATCACCGGCCTGCTTGCCGAACACCAAATCAGCATCCGCGAGCTGCGAGTCCTCTATGTGCGGGAGACTTTGGGCGGCAATTTGAGCTTGGAGCTGGCCTCTCCCGCCCAAGCCGCGACGGCCACGGATCTGCTGAAGAGGGAAGGATTTGATGTGCGCCTGAAGGAGTAGGTGGAATGGTGATCAGGAAAGACAAGGCATAGAGGACGCAAGATAGCCCGCAGACCCTGCGGGTTTTTTCTTTGAAATGTTTCTCTCTTTTCTTATATTGAAGTTTGGCAGCCATTTCAGGGAACATGAACACCATCTATTTTCTCTGCCCGGATGAGACTCATGCAGCGGGCGGAATCAAGATACTGTATCGCCATGTGGATCTTCTGAACGAGAGCGGCTTTCGCGCGTTCATCGTTCACAAGAAGAAGAAATTCCGCTGCTCCTGGTTCGAGAATCAAACCGCCGTGACCTATCAAAAGCATTTCAAACCCGATGCCCGGGATTTCGTCGTGATTCCCGAAATCTATGGTCCGCAGGTCGTGCAGTCTCTGCAGGGCCCGAAAAAGATTATCTTCAGCCAGAACTGCTATAATACCTTTCGCGGCTATGCCATAGATGGGTCAGAGTCCCCGTCTCCCTACTTCGATTCCGAGGTGGTTGCCGCGCTTGTGGTCTCTGAAGACAGCCTGCACTACCTGAGCTATGTCTTCCCCGCGCTAAGAATCGTGCGCATTCATATTTCGGTAGATGGAGAGCTGTTTCGCTTTCGCCCGCTTGCGGAGAAAAAGCGGCAGCTTGCCTTCATGCCTCGAAAGCATCCCGAGGATGCCGCCCAAGTAATCAACATTCTGAAGATTCACGGCGTTCTGGAGGGATTTCAAATTGCACCGATTGAGAATCGGACGGAGCGCGAGGTCGCTGCGATTCTGGCCGAGTCGCTTCTCTTTCTTAGTCTCGGCTATCCAGAAGGCTGTCCGGCGCCGCCCTTGGAAGCGATGCTCTGCGGGTGCCTCGTGGTTGGCTACCACGGAATGGGCGGGCGCGAATACTTCTCCCCCGAGCTGACCTGGCCGATAGAGATTGGCGATATTGTGGGTTTCACCAAGGCGGTCGAAGAGGTCCTGCAAATATGGCAGACATCTCCTGAAGCGCTTGCCGCCCGCACGCTTGCCGCCCGCGATTTCGTCCTCCGGGAGTATTCCAAGGAGCGCGAGAGAAAGGACATCATAGATTTCTGGACCGCGATGATTTCAAGTTAGCTCGTGTTGCGTCTGTAATTCGTCGCTTCGGTCTGAATACTCGCCGTGAAACTCACAGTGCTGAAAACCTCTGATAGCAAGAGAAAAAGGCACCTGCCGGTAGTGCCGCACGGCAGTGCGCTCCCTTTTGGTGCATTACCTGGCTGCGAATCAATGAGCCTACTTGTTGCTGAACGGCACCAACAAAGACTCTGATTTGTCCGTCCATTTGTGATTTAGATTTTGGGCTATGTGACCTAAAGAATATTTGATGTTTTTCGTGTCCTTGCGACCAAGGAGGACGATACGCGCATAGGATTCCTGCAAACAGCGCCTCGATTTGGGGCCGTAGAGAAGAATCGCCGGCAGATTGAGCAGTTGTTGGACGGCCAAGCGGCAGACTTATGGGTGTTGCCGGAGCTGGCCCTCACCGGCTATGATTTCCTCGATGTCGCGGAATTGCGGCGCTATGCCGAAGAGATTCCGGGCGGAGAGAGCACGGCGTGGCTGCACTCTTTGGCTGCCAAACATCACGCCGCTTTCGTTATGGGACTGCCCGAACTGGCCGGCAACCGCCGGTTCAACTCGGTCATCCTTGTGGGGCCCAAGGGCTTTATCGGGCGTTACCGAAAGCTGCATCTGTTTGACCGCGAAAAAGAGCTCTTCGAGCCGGGAGATGAATGGCTCCAGCCCATCGAAGTGGATGGTGTCAAAATCGGAATCATGATTTGCTTCGATTGGATTTTCCCGGAGGTCGCGCGCACCTTGGCCTTGCGAGGGGCACAGGTTCTCTGCCATCCGTCGAACCTGATGCTTCCCTATTGCCAGAAGGCTATGTTCGCACGAGCGGTAGAGAATGGCGTTTTTGCAGTCACATCGAATCGTGTCGGGAGGGAAGATCGAGCGGGAAGAGAGCTCGTATTCACCGGAGGCAGTCAGATTCTGAGTCCGAAGGGAGACTTACTTGCCCAAGCCGGCGAGGAAACCATTGAGGTCAAGGTGGCGGAAATTGAGCCTGAGGCGGCCTTACAGAAGAATGTGACTCCAACGAACCACCTCTTCGGCGACCGTCGTCCGGCTTTCTATGGTTTGGGATGAGTGGTAGAGGAACACTGCCCAAAGTAGGCTGTTTGGCTCCTAATGCTCTTTTCAGAAAGGTTTGATTGTTAGGTCATCTTCCGTATTCAGCATCTCGGGAACGATGGGAGACGGGCAGAATGCGTAGCGCCCAGCTTGCTGGGCTTCATTCCGCTCACGGCCCCAAAATCGTATATCGCCTGAGTGCCTGCTCGTAGGTAACCGTTGGGCCATCGTAGATGCGAACCCGCGCGATTCCCACTTTGGGCTTGATAAAGGTTTCTGCAATCGTTCCATCGCCCCGGAATCGTCTGTAACCGTAGCAATCATCGAAATCCCCCGCCGGAACTTGAATGTTCTCTGTTACGGTGAAGACCCGCACACAATCTCCCTCCACATGGTAATAGTCCCCTTCGTGCGCAGGATACTTCCATAGGAGCACCACATTCGACGAACTCCGTTCACGACGAAACACTCCTTGATTGGTTTCATTGCGTAAGTAGTTTGTCGTGTCCACTTCGCCGGTCCCGACATTTTTCTCATTCATGAGGAACCAGGGGATGGATCCGAAAAAGTCAACCCGCAGGACAGAAACGCGTAACTCATAAGTCCCTCCTCCCAAATTTCGCGCATCATATTGCCACAGATTGTCTCGCACCAAGGGAATAGCACCCGAGGAGCTGGGGCCCCAATAGGCGGACGCTTCGTTCGAGCCCCCGGATGTGCCGACGGCGTTGACCGCGAAAACCTGATAGGTGTAGCGGTGGTAGTCCTCAACGGTTCGATCCAAGTATGTCGTATTCACCGCGGAAATGGAATCCAACTTCACATATCCCGTGCCGTCTCGATTCCGATAAATAAAGACAGAAAGATCATAGGGCGAATTGTCTATCCAAACAAGCCGCACACCCGTGCCTGAAATCACCTCCGTCCGCAGTTCTGTGGGAGCAGCCGGCACGGCATAGGGCCAAGTGCGCGCGGAGTCTTCTTCCGACCACGCTGTGCCGATTTGCCCCACGGCTCCGATTCGATAAAAGTAGAGTGTCTCGGCCGTCAGGGTCGTATCCTCATAAGATGTGTCATTCGGCTGCGCCGTGGCGATCGTCGCAAAAGGATGCGATTGCGTGCGCCGCTGCACCGCGAAGCCGAGCTCGCCCGTTGACATATCCGTCCAAAAGACGATGATGCGATTGTGAGCTCGGGGCTGGAGGGAAACATTGACGGGCGCAACCGGTGCGGGCCGAAGCGTTACCGTATTCGAGAAGTCCGATTCCCCCACGGTGTTGAAGGCGGTTACGCGATAGCCGTATTCTCCCCCGGGCCACAGGCCGGTCACGGAGTAGCTTGTGGAATCCGTTGCGGTGGCGCCAATGCGCGTCCATTGCACGCCGTCCCAGTGATAAACCCGAAAACCATCTTCATTGTTCGAGTTGTCGCGCCAAGAGAGCGAAATGGTTGTCGTGTCCGCTCCGGCGCCGACCAGCTCGCTTGGAGCGGACGGGCGCGTCGGCCCTTCCGGGCCCGTGGATTTCTTGCTGCACGAAATCAGAAGGCCGAACGCGGCAAAGGCCACGACCAGCGGGAATATCCATTTTAGTCTTACCACGGATTCCTCAAGAGCTTAGGTAGAATTCGCCGATTCCCAACAATAGCCTTTCTCCCCAAAATATAGTTGTCGCCCAGCCCAAAGTCAAACGCCTGCCTCATTTCAGCAGTACCATCTTCCTAACTTCGCGCAGGCTTCCGGTCTCGAGTCTGTAGAGGTAGATTCCGGAGGGCAGCTTCGAACCGTCGAACGGAATGGAGTAATGTCCCGGCGTTCTAACCCCGTCCATTAGTGTCACTACTTCGCAACCCAGCAAATCGAAAACCTTGAGCTTCACCGACACAGCTTTCGGCAAATCAAAGCCTATTCGAGTCGAGACATTGAAGGGATTAGGGTAGTTCTGGTGTAACACAATTGCTTCAGGCAGAGCATGGAATTGGGGAGTTGCCGCTAAATCCGGCCCCGTCTTTATCACATACAGATCCAAATCCGGGTAGTCAAACGATTGGGTGTATCCAGCAATGACGTATCCCTCATCCGTAGTCTGTCGTACCGCGAGCCCCACATCGCTGTAAGCTCCACCATAGGTGCGCGTCCAAAGCGAGTCACCATTAGTGTCCAGCTTGAGCAAGTAAACGTCCGCGTAGCTTCCCTGCTGCACTCTCGAAATACCGCAGACGATATACCCGCCATCAACTGTCTGCTCAATCGACTCGGCGTAAACAGGGGGACCGTCGTAGATCCGTGTCCACTGATGGTTTCCAAGAGAGTCAGTCTTGGCGATAATGATATCTTCATCGGTAGGGCCATTCACGTACTCCAGCTCGCCAGCGATCACGAAGCCGCCGTCGGAGCACTGATCCATCGCAAGACCCCACTCTTGCTCGGGCCCTCCAAAGGTTCGCGTCCAAACCGTATCGCCGTTTTCATTCGTTCTCACCAGATACAGATCAAGGCCTGTTTCCATGTTTATTTGTGTTGAACCTGCGAAGATATATCCTCCATCGACGGTCTGTTGAACCTCCCGGACGATATCTGCATAAGGTCCTCCGTAGTAGTGTGTCCACACCGTGTCTCCCCCAGCGTCAAGCTTGATCAACTGGATATCCGGCAAATATGTAAATCCATCACCTGCGGCAATCACGCTTCCGCCATCGACTGTCGGATAAATTGATTGTCCTTTGAAAGGCCAAGTATCCATAATCGTTGTCCACATCAGGTTGCCGGACGCATTGGTTCTTGCGCCCAGAGTCTGCCACGTATCATGTTCGGACAGACCAACCCCGGAAAAAATGAATCCACCATCCGGCATCTCATGGACGCACATGGCCATCACAGCGCCCTCATCGCGATAGGATCTTGTCCACAGAGTATCCCCTGATTCACTCAACCTGACCAATATGGCGCTGGCTCCGCTGAGGGTAGACGTATATCCCGCCACAATATAACCCCCATCGGCGGTCTGTCGGATATCGTAGGCGTAGTCAGAGCGATCCCCGCCGATCACCCGTGTCCACAAGGTGTCCGGCGACGGTTGGCCAAAAGCGAGGCCGACAAACGGCAACATGCAGAATAGCACTGCGGCCGAAGGAGAGACAGCGCCACTCATTTGCTTCACAAGATTGAACACCGATCGTCTTATCATCTATATCAAGAACCCTGCTATTTTAATAGCAGCATCTTCTTCGCTTCGCGCACGCTTCCCATTTCGATTCTGTAGAGGTAGATCCCGGAGGGCAGGTTTGAGCCATCGAAAAGAACGGAGTGATGGCCTGGAGCGTTCATCCCATTCACCAGCGTCGCCACTTCCCGGCCAAGCAGGTCATACACTTTCAAGGTCACAGGCCCGGCCGCGGGTAAATCGAAAGTGATTCGGGTGGTGATATTGAAGGGATTGGGATAGTTTTGGCGGAGAGCCGCGGTTTGAGGTAAGGGAAGTGCTTCCGGGCCTGCCAGTGAGTAGGGCCCGTGATAAAAAGCCTTTCCTGTCCTGTAGTTGAGACTAATTAGCTGAGAAGAAGGTCCGTCGAATACCGCGGTTTGCTCTCCTTCGGGATAGTGCAGCCGAAACTGCAAGGTTTGCCCTCGGTCAACAGAGATGTAGATGCTGTCTGCATCCCAGGAGAGCACCATCAGGGAATCACCCCAGGCAGAAAATAGATAGCCCTCTGACGATTGATAGAGCGCCGTGAGGAGGGAATCAAAGGTGGCCCCGCCATCGAGGGAATAGTAGTACCAGTATTCACCACCAGGATCAGTGAAGAGTCTAAAATTGAAATCGGTCAAAGCATCTCTTCCAGACCAACTACTCATAATCATTTCGCCGGTACTTGGGAAATCGGTCTGAAAAACAAGCTCCCAAGTTTGGCCGAAATCTTCCGTTCTCCAGACACTCGGATACCACCACCACCAATAGGCTGCTGTAGATGCA
>JAZDIW010000387.1:0-11503 GCA_043804575.1 bacterium | reverse complement strand
AAATGATGACACACGGAAATCGAAATAATGCTCTTTCCTCCGTCGAAATGGTTCTGGCGAAGGCGCGGCAACGGGCTGCGAAACGAAAATCCGTCGTGGCCGTCGCCGGAGCCGAAGATGCGGATGTTTTGAAGGCGGTTGGGGAGGCTCATCGCGAAGGAATCGTGGATGCGCTGCTTGTGGGCGATGGCGAGAAGATCACACGTCTGCTTGCTCAATTCGAACTTGACGTGCGGCAATTTCAAATCGAGACCGCAGATGAGCCAAATGAATCCGCTGCCATAGCGGTTCGAGCCTGCGCCGAGGGTCGCGCCCACATTCTGATGAAAGGAAAGCTGCCGACGCCTGTTTTGCTCAAAGCCGTGCTGACTCCCGCAAGTGGTCTTCGTCTTGGGCAAACCCTCTCCCACTGCGCTGTTTTGGATGTACCCGGATATGACCGCCTGCTGACGATCACGGACGGCGGTGTCTTGGTCGCGCCCAATTTCGAGCAGAAGCTCGCCATTATCCAAAATGCCGCTTGGGTATGCCATGTACTCGGCATTGACGAGCCTCGAATTGGGCTTCTGGGCGTCATGGACGAAGTCAATCCCGATTATCCCGCAACAGTGGAGGCGGCCAATGTCGCCCGGGAAGTTCGGGCTCGCGGCGTGGCAAAATTCATCGAAGGGCCGCTCACTTTCGGCAGCGCAGTCCGAGGGTTTCCATCCGAATCACAGTGGCAAAGCGAAGTCGCGGGCAAGGCAGATGTTCTTGTCTCCAACAATATTGAAGAGTGCAATATCGCCGCCAAGGTGCTGATTAACTTGCGCGGCGCGATTTTCATGGGTGTGATTGCGGGAGCGAAAGTGCCGCTGTCACTTGTGTCGCGAAGTGATCCACCGAGGAATAAACTCGCATCCCTTGCATTGGCCTCGCTTTTTGCAGGAGACGCGCCATGACTTTGCAAAAGCTACTTCAAAAGGCGCGCGAGCAAGGACGTTTGGGCATTGTCGGAATCGCGCAGCGAGTCACTTCCGTTGCAGAACGATGGAGAGGCGAAGGCGGCGAGGCGATCCATTTCAAAGGTGATTTTCCCGCAGCCATAGACTCAGCTTTGGAGAGTGCTGCAAAAGGTGAGACTTCCTTTCTCCTTCTCGATGGATTTCGTTTTCTGGATGCGCTTCGATTGATAGAAGAGCACATGGATGCCTCCGCAGAACCGCTCGTCGTGATGCAAGGCATTGAAGTAGAAACCTACCCGAAGACTCTTTGGATGGGCATTGCACCGCACTCGAAATGGGACAACTCATCCGATGTCTCGAGAGGAATTTCGATACTTGTAAAAGCTCTGGAAACGCTCGGTGAGCCTACACCTCGGGTGGCGCTGCTCTCGTGCGTCGAGACGGTATCGCCAGGAATTCCTTCGACAGTATGGGAGGCGGAGATTGCGCAAATGGGTCAACGGGGTGAGTTCGGCGCGGCGATTGTGGACGGGCCGTTGGGCTTCGATTTAGCGATTTCACCGGAAGCAGTTCGAGATAAGGGCGTGCAAACTCGCGTGGGCGGCCGAGCAGATCTGCTGATTCCGCCTGATTTGAATACTTACTGCTCACTTGTGGATTCGCTTCATCTGTCGGGGGAGAGAAAATCGGCGGGACTTGTTTTGGGCGCGCCGTGCCCCATTGCGCTGCCGTGGCGCTATGCCGATGAAGAGGATATGTGGCGAAGTGTGATAATTGCGAATCTGCAGACTCCCCGAATTCCAGCAATGAGGTCGTGATACTATCGGAGGCATAGTATATGGAAGACTACGAACTCACAAAATATGCAGCTGTATCATTTGAATATCTTCGTAAGGCCAAGGAACAGCTTGAATTGTATGATCATGGCAACCTTCACTCTCTATTCTATGCGGCGCTGGATCTAAGATTTGGAATAGAGATGCGACTGGAAGAATATAGGAAAGTCGCTGACATGCGGAAACCCAGGTCCAGAAGGTATAAGGCGAAGGAATTGAAAAAGGAATTACTGAGCGCCGACCCCGAGGCCAATACAGAAGTCCAGGTGACTATCGGGGTCGGGGACGAGGCCGTTTTTGGTATGAAATATACTCCAGTCTCAGATAAGCTCGCGAATGAATACTCCGGTCGTCTTGGCGTGCTGCTTCATAAGAAGTTTAAGGATAATGAGGATTGGATTTATGGCAGATGGTGGAAGGAGCAGCGCCGTTTTCTTCAGCAGGTTTGTGATGAACTTGAATATGCATGCTCAGGCGAGATGTTGGGGGTCCCAAAGATCCAACCCAAAAGATAAAGTCTATGGTTGAGAGAGATACTTCTGTGAAATTGACCTGTCCTCGAAGGCGCGTAATGGAGACCATCCAGCCCTATGAACCCGGGCGGCCGATCTCCGAAATCCAGCGGGAGTACGGTCTCGAACGCGTCATCAAATTGGCGTCGAATGAGAATCCCGCGGGACCGTCGCCTCTTGCCGTGGAAGCCATTCAGCGTGAACTCTCCCAAATCCACCGCTATCCGGATCCGTCGGGCTTTGCTCTTCGCCAGAAGCTTGCGGTGCGCTTTGGCGTGGATATGTCGAATGTCATGCTTGGCAACGGCTCGGTGGAAATCATTGACCTTCTCTGTGTGGCTTTTTTGGATCCGCTGGATGAAATGATTACGGCCGAGCGTTCTTTTTCGAAATATGTGATTGCCACGCGCTGGATGGGCGGCGTTCCCGTTTTGGCTCCGATGGAGAACTGGACTTTCGATTTGGACGCGATCCTCGTGCGAATCACCGACCGCACCCGCCTCATTTTCATCGCCAATCCGAATAATCCCACGGGCACGCGCGTATCCAATGAAGAGATCCATCGTTTTGTGGACAGGCTTCCTCCTCATGTCGTGGCCGTCTTCGATGAAGCCTATTACGATTATCTGGAACCCGAGGAACGGCCGGACACCATTCGCTATGTTCATGAAGGCCGCAATGTGGTTATCCTGCACACTTTCTCGAAAGCTTACGGCCTGGCGGGGCTTCGCATCGGCTATGCGCTTGCTCCCGCGCATCTTGTGCATGATCTGAATATGGTGCGCGAAGCGTTCAACATGAATCATCTCGCGCAGGTGGCCGCACTGGCGGCGCTCGATGACGAAGAATTCCTTCAGCGTTCCCGCGAGCTCAACCGGCAAAGTAAACAGATGTTTCTGGAGCAATTGAGCCGGCTCGGATTGGATTATGTTCCCTCTTGCACGAATTTCGTCTTGATTCATTTCGATAGACCCGCCTCAAAAATCTTTCAAGCTCTCTTGCGTCGAGGCGTGATTGTGCGGCCCCTGCGCGGCTACCATCTGCCCAATTCCATGCGCGTCACTTTCGGCCTTTTGGAAGAAAACGAAATCTTCTTCAAGGAACTCGAATCCGTGCTCGCCCAGCCAGTCCCCGCATCCGAGTCTATCTTAGATTAGCTTGACGGATCGGACAAACACTGTGCTTGCTATTATCCCGTCACGAGGTTATATTTATCATATTTTAACGGAAGTGCCGCGGGAATATTTGTCGCCCGCCGACGCCTGCAGCACCGAACATCATTTCACCCACTTCAAGTAGGAGACCCCCTGATGAAAGTCAAACTATCCAGCGGTTATGAGATTCCCATCGAAATGCACAAGGTCCGCATCGTGCAGAGGACCGACTTGGTGCCCGTTACTCGCAGATTGGAAGCGATCGCGGAAGCCGGTTACAACACCTTCCTATTGCGCACAAGAGACCTCTTTCTGGACATGCTCACCGACAGCGGCACGAACGCAATGAGCGACAATCAATTGGCGGCGATGATGGTTTCGGACGACGCCTACGCCGGCTGCGAGAGCTTCTACAAGCTGGCCGACGCGGTCAAGGATGTTTTGAAATTCAATTACACGATGCCTGTGCACCAGGGTCGCGCCGCCGAACATCTGATTGCCAAAGTGTTCGTGAAGCCGGGCGACACCGTGCTGATGAACTATCACTTCACGACCACGAAGGCTCACTTCGAACTGGCGGGTGCCACGGTCCTGGAAATCTATACTGACGAGATGATGAAGACCGAGAGCAGCCACCCCTTCAAGGGGAACCTCGACCTGCAGAGATTTAAGGATTGTATCAAGAAGTTCGGCGTCGATAAAATCCCGTTTGTGCGAATGGAAGCCACTACCAACCTGGTCGGCGGTCAGCCGTTCTCAATGAAGAACCTAAAAGAGGTCAAGGAAATCGCCAACGCCAACGGCATTATGCTGGTTTTCGATGGCAGCTTGCTGTCCGAGAACGCCTATTTCATCAAGATGCGCGAGCCGGGCTACTCGGGCAAGTCGATTCAGGAGATTATCTGGGAATTGATGGAGTATGTGGACCTTTTCTACCTGTCGGCGCGCAAGAGCACATCCGTGCGCGGCGGCATGATTTGCACCAACCGCAAGGATTATTACGACAAGCTTCTCGATTGGCTTCCGGTCTATGAGGGCTTCTCCACCTATGGCGGAATGTCCACGAAAGAGATCGAAGCGATGGCGGTCGGCCTGCGGGAAATGACCGATGTAAATGTGGCCGGCGCGGGACCGGAATTCATCGAATATTTCGTCCGGCGAATGCTCGAGTCCGGGCTGCCGGTGGTCACCCCTGCAGGAGGTCTGGCCGCTCACTTGGACGCCAAGCGCTTCGTGCCGCATGTGCCGCAGAGCCAGTATCAGGCTGGAGCACTGGTGGCGGCTATCTATATCACCTCCGGGGTCCGGTCCATGGAACGCGGCACGATTTCGAATGACCGCGCGCCGGATGGCAGCGATGTGCTTGCCGACCTGGAACTCGCGCGTCTGGCGCTTCCTCGCCGCGTTTATACCATGTCGCACATCGAATATGTCGTGGATCGGCTGACTTGGCTTCTGAAGAACCGCCAACTCATCGGCGGCTTGCGCTTCGTCCAGGAGCCGAAGGTGCTGCGCTTCTTCTTCGGTCGTCTGGAGGCCATTGACAGGTGGGACATCAAATTGGCCGACGCCTTCAAAGCCGCCTTCGGCCCCAATTGCTGAGAGCATCCCGGTAGTGCCGCACGGCAGTGCGCTCTGAGGTCTGCAACCGATGAAGTCTGTCCGCCTACCTCACTATGATTATGCCTCATCGAGTGCCTACTTCCTGACCTTATGTACGCACAACAAGGAATGCCTGTTTGGAATGGTTACCGACGGAATCACGCACCTAAGTGAGTGCGGACGAATCATCGAGAGCGAATGGCTGCGCTCTACAGAAATCCGCAGGGAACTTGAAATCGGCGATTTCGTGATCATGCCGAATCATATCCCATGGAATTGTGCTCATCAGCGAAAATGACCCAGCGCACTGCCGTGCGGCACTACCGGACGTGTATCATCGTGGTGGTCGTGACCGAGAGGCTCATTCCATAAGTTCTTTTGTTGCGGGATTCAAATCGTACACGACCAAACTTGTCAACGAGCTTCGGAAGACCCCCGGAGTCCGCCTTTGGCAGCCGAATTACTTTGAGCATATCATTCGGAATGATACACAATTCAGCAGGGCCTGTGACTACATCCGAACCAATCCTCAACGCTGGGAGCTCGATAAGTATCACCCCAGCCGGTAGTGCCGCACGGCAGTGCGCTGTGCCGAGATCTCGGAATGTAGAGTAACAAGCCATTCGGAGGTAACTCGTACTATGCCCCTCACCCTTCATACTATAGACGCCTTCACTGACAAGCCCTTCGCCGGAAATCCGGCGGGGGTGTGCGTTCTCGAGCATGCGCTGCCCGACGAGCGGATGCAGCAGATCGCGGCGGAAATGAATCTTGCCGAGACGGCGTTTTTCTTTCCGCAGGAAGATGGATACCGGTTGCGCTGGTTCACGCCCACGGTCGAGGTCAGCCTTTGCGGACACGCAACCCTCGCCTCCGCGCATTTGCTTTTTGAATCGGGAAGATTGCAGCCGAATGCGATGGCGCGATTCCACACACGCTCGGGTCTTCTCACGGCGCGCCGAGTCGGCAATAAGATTGAACTCGACTTTCCCGCCTCTCGCGTGAGCCCGGCGGTCTTTGCTCCGAGTGCGATTCCTCCACTGGGTGCGACTCCTGTCTCCTACAGCGAAGGCGCGGACTGGCAGCTTGCCGAACTGGATTCGGAGCAGGCGGTGCGGAACTTGTTGCCCGATATCCGTTCACTGTATTCGCTGGGTCTTGGCAATTTGATCGTCACCGCCAGAGCGACGACGCCCGGGCTGGATATTGTTTCCCGCGTTTTTGTTCCGGCAGTGGGTGTGGATGAAGACCCTGTCACGGGCTCCGCTCACTGCGCCCTCGCTCCCTACTGGTCATCTAAATTGCAGAAGACCACGCTCTCAGCCTATCAAGCGTCGCGTCGTGGCGGCTACCTCGAGATCGAAGACCGTGGAGAACGCGTGCTTTTGCGCGGGAAAGCCATCACCGTCATGGACATCGATATCAGGATTTGATGCAGACAAATTTTGCATTCGAAATAATTACCCACCATTCATAGGAGTCTGAAATGAAGCAACTGCGAGCCGCGGTCCTGCGACCGGAGGAATTGCCCAAGAAATGGTACAACATTCAACCCGACCTACCTGAGCCGCTGCCGCCGCCACGAGGCGATGCGCAACTCAAATCCTTGCCGGATTTGATGATTGGCGAATGTCTCAAGCAAGAGTTCTCGACCGACCGATGGATTGACATTCCCGAGGAACTGCAGCAGATTTACATCCAAGCCGGACGGCCACGGCCCCTCTATCGCGCGCTCAATCTCGAAAAGGCACTCGGAACGCCCGCGAGAATGTATTACAAATCGGAGTTTTACAGCCCGACGGGAAGCCACAAGGTCAACACAGCGCTGGCGCAATGCTTCTATGCTCGCGAAGCGGGTTTCGAGCGGCTGACCACGGAGACGGGAGCCGGTCAGTGGGGCACGGCGCTTTCCTACGGCTGCGCGCTGATGGGATTGAAATGCACGGTGTATTGGGTTCGCGCGGTCTATCGCTGGAAGCACGAGCGCCGCAATCTGATGCAAATGTACGGCTCCGAAGTTTTCGCCAGCCCCAGCAATCGGACGGAAGCGGGAAAGGCACTCTATTCCAAGAACCCGGAGCATCCCGGCTCGCTCGCCATCGCGATTTCGGAGGGTTTGGAGGCCGCAAGGGGTGACAAGAAGGTCGCCTATTCGCTCGGCTCGGTTCTGAACCATGTCCTGATGCACCAAACCATCATCGGCTTGGAAACGCAGAAGCAATTCGAAATGTTCGGGGATTATCCTGATATGGTGATTTCCTGCTTGGGTGGCGGCAGCAATTTCGGCGGTTTCGCGATTCCATTCTTGGGCGATGTGCTGACGAAGAAAAAGAAAATCAAGTTCATCGCGGCCCAGAGTCAAGCGTCCCCGAACCTGCAAGGCGAATATCGCTACGACCACGCCGACCATGCCGAGATTACGCCCGAACTGAAGATGTACACACTCGGTCACAAGACCGATTTCCCGCCCATCAAAGGCGACGGGCTGCGCTATCACGGGTGCTCGCCCATTATCAGCCTGCTGCGAGACAAGGGCTACATTGACACGGTCGCGTATCCCGCTGATGAGAAGCATGTGTTTGAGAGGGCGCGCGAGTTTCTGCGCGCCGAGGGATTCCTGCCCGCGCCCGAATCGGCCTACAGCGTGGCCTGCGCGATAGACGAAGCGATGAAGTGCAAAGCGAGCGGCGAAGAGAAATGTATCGCCTTCAACATCAGCGGTCACGGCTTCTTGGACATGGTCGGCTACAGCGCTGTATTGGGATTGACGATGGATTAGACAGACCTGCTGCATGAGATAGACTGCAGATTGCATAACGGATTGGAACTGTCACCCAAAATTTCTAAGGAGGACGAAGTGGGCAGTCCTACATCAAGCAAGCCAAAGAATTGGTCCAGAAAGCCATTATTTTTTTCTGAATCGAAGGTCGGTGATCCGAGCTTGAGATACATCTGCTGGCTCGATGTAATGGGAACAAAAAGCACCATGTTATGGTCCATCAAGATGGTTTCCAATTTCGTAATGAAGCTCCACGTTGCAGCCTTGGAGGAAAGGCCCCCTTTTCCGGAAGTAGAACTCTTTCCAGTCATAGATGGAATATACTTATGCACAGTCAATCAGAGGCAATTGTTGGATCTTCTCAAGAATATTTTCGTGCGTTTGGTAGTCAGCTTCATCGTTCAGGCCGACCCTTTTTATCGCTTTATGGTGCGCGGTGCACTGGCATATTGCCCGGTCTTGAAGGGAGAAGGACTTAAGAAAGGATCTGACATTCTCCATTCAAACGAAAATGAATGCTATTGTGATTCAATGCTTCTGGGCATGCCCCTTTCCCAAACATATGAAGCAGCGCGAGAAGCTGCTCCGTTTGGTCTGTATGTTCACGAATCCGCAAGGGCCTTTGCGCCAGTAGACACAGAAGTGATCCCTTATATTCACTGGAAATGGTGGAAACATTCTAGATTTTCGGAGCCCGGCCTCATAGAGGAATTGAAGGAGAAGCTGAAAGAACACTTTGCATGGTGCGAAAGTCATCCAAAGACCATTCTGTATGACAGCAAGAGCATCGAGAGACATGCGGCTTTAGCTAAAGAGTATTTCGAATGGGATGACCGTCAGTTGCGGAAACAAGTCTCGTAACCCGCCTGTAATCTCTTCTCCCTGAAAATCTTCACAGAAAACCAAATTTCTGTTGACAACGCGCTCATGGCATTGTATATTGAATCTACCAAAATACTCGCGGCGGGCGAGAATCGGACAGAACATAAAGGACCCACGCCGGAGGCAGAATCAATTGGGCATTTGCCAAGAAATCAGGAGGTAAAATCATGAGGCTCCTTCTAACTGTTTTGCTCTTGCTTGCCTTTACTCAGGCAAGCCTCGGCGTTTTAGTGGACGGCTTCTGTTACCTCGAAGGCCAAAGCGACTATTTGGGGACAAAGGTGAAATTCATCGCTGTCAGTCCATCGGCCGTCACCGATTCGACCTATACGGAAACTTCAGGCTACTTCTCTCTCAGCGACCTTCATGGGGGCATTTATGATGTGGAATACATGCATAGTGGCTTTGACACACTCATTCTGGAAGACCAGATGCTTCTCAGCAACACAACCTTGCCACCCGTGACTTTGACGCATCCGTGGATACCTCTTTCAGGCTCCCTGAATGGCGTTTTAAGTCCCGGTTCCTATCGGATTATCGGGGATATTTGGGTAAACTCCAGCCTCCGCATTCAGCCTGCGACGATTTTTCGTTTCGATGGGCCTTATTCTTTTTCAATCTATGGAAGGCTTTTGGCCGAGGGGACGGAGAGCGATTCAATTTTCTTCACCACGGATACCCTATCTAACCCGAACCGCTGGCGTGGCTTGCGTTTTTGGAACGCCGGCAATTCCGGTAGCCGCCTGGCTTATTGCCTTATCGAGAAGGGCTATGCGACGGGCGGTTGGCCGGGCTATATCGGCGGCGGGGTGTATTTCTATTGCTCTTCGGCGACCTTCACGAATTGCACCATCAGCGGCAACTCGGCGACCGGCGGTGGCGGGGTGGCGTGCGAATACTCTTCACCGACCTTCACGAACTGTAACATCAGCGGCAACACGGCAACAAACTGGGGTGGTGGGGTGGTTTCCTTGGTTTCCTATCTTTCTTCTTCGCCGACCTTCTCCAATTGCACCCTCAGCGACAACTCAGCAGGCTGGTATGGCGGCGGGGTGTATTGCAGCGACAACTCTTCGCCGATCTTCACGAATTGCACCGTGAGTGGCAACGCGGCGACCAGCGGTGGCGGAGTTTATTGCTACCAGTCTTCACCCAGGTTCAATAGCACTATCATTGCCTTTTCTACGTATGGAGCGGGAATCCAATTTAACGGCAGTGCAGGAAGCCAAATCCTCTATTGCGACTTTTTTGGCAACAGCGGGGGGGCATTTGGGGGCAGCGGCCCGGTCGGCCTCGGCCAGCTGGTGACCACCAATGCCAACGGCGATTCCTGCGACACTTACTACAACATCCTCCTCGCTCCGATGTTCGTGAACACGGCGGCAGGCGATTATCATCTCCTGGCGAACTCGCCCTGTATTAACGCAGGCGACCCCTCGCTGCCCCTCGATCCGGACCATACGACAGCCGATATTGGTGCTTTCTTCTATGACCATGGATGCCGTCCGCCATCACCTTTTCATCTTCTGGCTCCGCAGTGGGGGGATACCTGCTGGACATTGAACACAATGCTGGTCTGGCAGGCAGCTCTGGATACCAACATGAATGACATCGTTACATACGAGGTTTGGCTGGACACGCTTGCAGGTCTTTCGACAGCATGGCAGGTAGCTTCGGGACTTTCGGACACAGTTTTTCCCCTCGCGGGGCTTTCTGATGACCATGCGTATTACTGGACGGTCCACGCGTCGGATTTGAACACGCTTGGAACCTGGGCCATCGATACGTTCGTGTTCCACTCATATTTCTGTGAACTTCCCTCGACTTTCATCCTGTTGGAACCTCCTGACAGTTCGCAGCTTCCTTTTGGCGAGGTTATTTTCCGTTGGCAAGTTGCGCGCGACCCCGACCCGGGCGACGCGGCTACTTACAGCGTGCATTTCGCGACGACCGACACATCCTTTTCTTACACGGCAGGTCAGGACACTTGCCGGGCGGTTGATATTGGTGCACTGGGATTGGGTGATACGCTGGTTGTTGAATGGTGGGTGTCGGCTCGCTTCGCTTGCCCCGATACGACCGTTGAAAGTACATCGCGCTTTCATTTTTATCCACCTTCCGGGGTTTCGGGCGAAGAAGTTGCGCTCCCTAAGGAGTTCGCTCTTCATCAGAATTACCCGAATCCCTTCAACCCAACGACCACGATTCATTACGATGTAAAGCAGACGGGATCTATTCATTTGAGGGTATATGATCTTCTGGGTCGGGAGGTAGCCACGCTGGTTCATGGGACAATTCCGGCGGGCTTCCAGTCGATTTCGTGGGATGCCACTTATTTGCCTTCGGGCGTTTACCTTTGCCGGATGGAAGCGTCAGGTTTTGTTCAGACGCGGAAGATGGTGCTGTTGAAGTAGTTCCGGGCAGGATGGGAACCTGCCTCGGCGAAAAATAGGTCTATCCAATGGATTTGAAATTCAAAGACAAATTCCTCTCCCGCTGGAAGAAGTATTTTGATGGGGCGGGGCTGCCGATTACTTTTGAATACACGAACGAGGAGCGCGATGCCGAACTTGTGAGCCCAACAAGAGGGGCGCGCTGCTTCATGGATTCCCTGAAAGAGGTTTTTGAGGGCGCGTCGCTTCGATTCTCGGCGGAGTCTTTTCAATGCGAAGGGGGAAAGCATTATTCGGGTTTCAGCGCGCATTTGCGGGCGGATATTGCAGATTTTCTTTCGTGCGGCAAGCCGGGAATGAAGGGCGAACGCTACAAGAAGACGCCGGAGATTGCCGCGAAG
>JAZDIW010000386.1:0-3578 GCA_043804575.1 bacterium | reverse complement strand
CCGTCCGCTGTCTGCCGAACAGAAAAGCATAAATCAGCGAGGGTTCCCCCGAAAGTCCGGCTCCAAAGGCTGTCGCCGTTGGCATCCGTCTTCACAAGCCAAGCGTCATCCTGGCCCGCCCCGAAGGAGCGGGTGACTCCCGCCAGAATGTAGCCGCCGTCCGAAGTCTGCTGGGCGCAGTAGCACCAGTCATGATTGCTTCCCCCGAAAGTGCGGCTCCATAGACTGTCTGGCGGCTGAGCCATGGCCGTGACCGCGAGAAAACACACGGTTAGAGTCATCAGGCACAAGGTTCTCATGACTGCCTCCATAGAAATGAGTTTGAAATGCCAAGCGGACACAATGAACATCCGATAGAATATAGGGCAGAATCAGGCGAATTGCAACAGGTACAGGCATTCTATAGCAGGCAGACCGATGTCTTGTTTTTGTCCACGAAGATGCTTATAATAACAAGACATGGCTTCGGGACTTCTGTATCGCCCTTTCACTGGAGAATCCTATTGAAACGCGAAGAAAAGCAAGTCATCGGCATTGACCTCGGCGGAACGAATTTCAAAATCGCCGTGGTTACATCGGACGGCGAAATCCTTGCCGAACGCGTGACGCCGACACCGGACAGCCATGAGTGGCCCGATGTCCAAGCGGCGCTCTCGGAGAATACGCGCGAGCTCCTGAAAGAAAGCGGACTCGCGCCGACTGCAGTTGGTTTCGCCGCACCGGGGATCGTGGACGAAACGCGCGAACATATTCGATTGGCTCCGAACTTTCCCACATGGAAGAATCTCCCACTACGCGGGCAGCTCGAGAAAGCCCTGGGTCTGCCCGTAACACTCGACAATGATGTCAATGCCTTTGGACTTGCCGAGGCGCTTTGGGGCGCGGGAAAAGGGAAACGATACCTCTTGGGTTTGGCCGTCGGCACGGGCGTCGGCGGCGCGATTGTCCTCGACGGCAGACTCTATCGCGGTATGCGCGGCGCAGGAGCCGAATTGGGGCACATTCTCGTGAATGAAAACGGGCCGGTGTGCAGTTGTGGCCAGCGCGGGCACTTGGAAGCTTATGTCGGTCGGCGGGCTTTCGATGAATTGGCCACGCGGCTCTTTCCGACCGGCGTGCTTCCCGCACCAAAGCGGATGGCGGAGCTGGCTGCCGAAGGTGACGAGCGCGCCCTCGAAATCCACCGGTATTTGGCGCACTACTTGGCGCTCGGATGTGCCACACTCATTCACTGCTTCAATCCCGAGGCGATTGTGATTGGCGGCGGAACGGTGCTCGCTTCACCCTATCTGTTCGATATCTTGCGAGTTGAAGTCAGGCAGCACACGATTGCGGCTGTGAACGAAGGAGTCGAGATTCTGCCTTCCGGTTTAGGCTATTTGGCGGGCGTCCTGGGCGCTGCGGCCTTGTGTTTCGAGGCGACAAATTGAACAATCGCCCATAGAGATAGATAGGTCTCTTTTTCTTTTTTTTCTCTAAGAGAGATCTCTATGTCTCTTCTGAAGACCTCTCTTCAAAAATAAATAAAAAGATCTATCTACCTATCTCTATTAAGAAGATGTACTGGATTCAAGATTCTGCAGAATCTCCTCCGCTTGAACAAGCACAGCCGCATTTTCAACTTTCTCTTCTTGAATTTCATCGTTTCTCGTTGCAGTGGGAGGTGTATGGGAGGATTTGCGAGGGAAAGGAGGCAGGCAAGCGAGGGCTTCGGGATAGAGGGTAGCGATGGTGACGCCGTTCCAGACCTTACGGTTCAGAACTCCGTTGTCATGCAGGAAAAAGAGGAAGCGGTTTATCTTGTCTTTGCCCCAGCCCGTCAAGTGCCGCAGCCGCTCGATATTGACCGGAAACTGGCCGGGGCGGATTTCCATTTCCGTGCCGTCCGCGCCCTGAATTCGATAGCATCCATAGGCCACCTGCGCGATCACGGCGAGGAGCGCAATGGCCGGACTGACGGGTTTTTCCGCCTCGAACAGGGCCGATTGAAAGAATTCCTTTGGACATCTGAAAAAAGTTCCCATAGTCGCCTCTTAGAATGTTGAAGTTATAACCCATTGATGTAGCTGAAATAGCATTCTGTTGACAGGTGCTGGCTATAATATACGAAATTTACTTGACTTTGTCAAGAGAAATTCGTATATTGGGTGTGTGACGAGGTCAGAGAATCCAAATCGTTCAATATCAAAGGCGGAGCTTGGCTTCACAGGCAACGAAGAAAGGGAGGCAAAAAATGAGATCTGCGATTTTGCGTTTCTCCTGCGCCGTCTCTGTATTTGTTCTTGTCTTGGCGCGTGCAAGCCTCGCCCAACTTTCGGGCTCGCTCAGTGGCACGCTCGGGCCAGGCACCTATCATGTTGTTGACACGATTTTCATCAACGCCAGCGATACGCTTCGACTTCTGCCAAGCACGGTCTTTGTTTTTGATGGCGGATTTCCCTTCGAAGTCCATGGAATCTTGCTCGCCGAGGGAACGGAAGGTGATTCGGTCGTCTTTACGGCGGATACCTCGGTAAATCCAAATTGGTGGCGCGGCATCCGCTTCTTGGATTCTACGAGTTCAGGCAGCAGTCTTGCGCACTGCATCATCGAATTTGGCTGGGCCACGGGTGACACGATGCCCTACGGTGGCGGCGTGTATTGCGAGAGAAGCTCTCCCCAATTCTCCGACTGTGCGATTCGGCGCAATTGGGCCTGGTTCCAGGATGATCTTCATCGCACTTACGGCAAAGGGGGTGGCGTGTATTGCTATGACGCCGCACCAGCATTCGTTCATTGCACAATTTCGCGGAACTGTGCTATCCCCGGTGGGGGTGGTGTGCATTGCGAGAATGCCTCCCCGACATTCGTGGACTGCACATTCTATCTCAACAGGGGAAATAACGGTGGAGGCGTTGCTTGTTGGGAGTCCGCTCCCACCTTCATAGATTGTGATTTCCTCTATAACACAATTGACTATGTTGACCTTCCTGGTTTCACGGGCCACGGTGGCGGCGTGGCTTGTTATGCGTCTTCGCCCACTTTCGATAATTGTGTGCTTAGGGGAAACTTTGGAGCTTGGGGAGGAGGACTTTACTTCACGGACTATACCTTGGCAGTTGTGACGAATTGCGTCATTGACAGCAATAGATCTGAAGGAGCATATTGCGAAAACGGGGCTTCTCCGACATTCATAGGAAGCTTCGTTTGCAGGAACCAAGGCGTAGGAATTTCTTGTGAGAACTATGCCTCACCCACTTTCGAAAATTGCATCATTAGCGACAATGCTGGCGGAATCGTCTGCTGGTCCTACTGTTCGCCGCTTTTTTCGCGCTGCTCGATCATTAACAATTCGGGACCGGACGGCGGCGCAGTGAGCTGCCGCGACAATTCGTCGCCGCGTTTTTCAAATTGCACGCTGAGTGGCAATTCGGCATGGGGCGACGGTGGGGGTGTTTTCTGCCGACAGAATTCCGCACCGGTCTTCGAAGGTTGCACAATAAGCGACAATTCAACCTCCTATTCCGGAGGCGCTCTCAATTGCGGCAATTCTTCACCTCGATTCACAGACTGCAAGATAGAAGGCAATTCAGCATCTC
>JAZDIW010000385.1:0-3362 GCA_043804575.1 bacterium | reverse complement strand
CGCCTTGAAAGTGCGCGATATGCCCGTCAGTTTATTCTCCAGCGACACGGAGAAGCTCGAGCTTGTGAATTTTCTGGTTCGTGAGCACTTCGATTACAACCGACTTTTCGAGACGATTCGCATGAAAAAGCGACCGAAGTTGACACCCGTCGTCTTTCTGCACGATATCATGGAGCAGGCCAAAGCGGCCCATCGGTGCATTGTTCTGCCCGAAGGAAGTGAGCCGCGGACGCTGAAGGCTTCAGAGCGAATCCTTAAGCGAGGCACAGCCGAGCTCATTCTCTTGGGAAATCCCGATGAGATTCGCCATCAGGCCGCTGTCGTTGGCGCGGATATTTCGAAAGCCCAGATTGTCAATCCAATGGAATCCGAATCATTTCAGGATTTCGTGAACACCTATGTGGAACTGAGAAAGCACAAGAATATCAACGAGCCCATGGCGAGGGATATTATCGCAGATCCCATTTACTTTGGCACGATGATGGTTCACAAGGGACAGGCCGATGGACTCGTATCGGGCGCGCTGCACACGACGGCGCATACGATTCGGCCCGCCTTCCAGATTATCAAGACGAAGCCGGGGATTTCCATCGTCTCTTCCGTCTTTCTGGTGTGCTTGCCCGAGCGAGTACTTGTCTACGGGGACTGCGCCGTCATTCCGGATCCGACGAGCACGGAACTTGCGGACATTGCCATTTCGAGCGCGGAGACCGCCGGCAGCCTCGGCATCGAGCCGATTATCGCGATGCTCTCCTATTCGACGGGCGCATCCGCCGAGGGGCCCATGGTGGCCAAAGTCGCCGAGGCGACGCGCATCGCCAAAGAGAAGCGACCGGACCTGCTTATCGAAGGGCCCATGCAGTATGATGCCGCCATATCTCCGGAAACAGGACGAGCAAAGATGCCCGGGAGCAAAGTGGCTGGCCGCGCAACGATCTATATTTTTCCTGACCTCGATGCGGGCAACACGGCCTACAAAGCGGTTCAAAGGTCCGCCAAAGTCGTGGCCGTGGGGCCAGTTCTTCAAGGATTGCGCAAACCGGTCAACGACCTCAGCCGCGGCTGCCTTGTGGATGACATTGTCTATACCATTGCCATCACCGCCTTGCAGGCACAGCAAGAACGCAGCGATTCCACTGCCTCCAAAACGACAGGAGAGACTCACAACGCGTAATTTCAAACAGAAATGAATTGGTCCCGAGACATACTCCTGTCCGAAATCCCCTCATGGGTGGAACTCCTCAAATCCGAAATGGCAGATGCCGATGTGCGACGACAACTTCTGGAACGCATTCAGGGAATTCAGATGGACTTCAATGAGGGGGAACAGGAATCCTCCAACTTGGAGCAGATTGTTGTCCGGGACTGTGCGCGTTCTCTCCAAGGCATATTGAGACCTGCCAGCGAGCGGCGCAGTGACTTCTCATTCCTTAAGGCACTGCGAGATGTGGCGAGGGGAACACCACGACCCGATCTGTCGGCGGCGTTTTTTGCAGAGGTTACTCATCTCTTTCGCGGATTGGAACGGAGGACCGGCCTCTACGAATCGGCTCCCCCTTCTCACAAGCTGGAAGGACGGGAAGCTGCACTGAAGCGTTCGGAAAAGCTCGATGAGCTTTGGCGTCGAACCGAAGCCACCATGTCGAGATACCCACATGGATTGCTTCCGGAAATCATTGAGAAGCGAAAGAAAAACCGCATCCGGATTCTGCAAGCGCTGTCGGCGTCCGACGAGAATTGGAGCTCGTGGCAATGGCAGTTTCGTCATGTTGCTCGGACAGCAGAGCAATTGGAGGCCCTTGTGCCCCTCAGCGCCGACGAACGCGAATGCATTCACCTGGCAACATCCCATCATATCCCGTTTGGCGTCACGCCCTTTTACGCTTCTCTGATGGATGCGGAGCCGGACTCCTCGGCGGACCGTGCCGTTCGTGCGCAAGTCATTCCTCCGCTGCACTATCTTGACGAAATGATTGCACATCGAGAGGATCGGGAATATGCGTTTGACTTCATGTTGGAGAGAGACACTTCCCCCATTGATCTCATCACTCGCCGCTATACCACGATTGTCATTCTGAAACCCTATGATACTTGCCCGCAGATTTGTGTCTACTGTCAGCGCAATTGGGAGATTCAACAGCCCCTGAGGCCGGAAGCTTTGGCCACGCGTGAGGCACTCGAAACCGCCATACAGTGGATTCGCGAACATCCCGCGATCCATGAGGTCCTGGTCACGGGAGGAGATCCCCTGGCATTGTCGGACCGTCGGATTTTGAGCCTTCTGGAGAGACTTTCCGATATTGACCATGTGGAGCGGATTCGTATCGGTACTCGACTGCCCGTCACCTGTCCCATGCGAATCACACCCGAGCTGGTGAGTATTTTGGCACGGTTTCAGAGCCCCGGGCGCAGAGAAATCTGCGTCGTGACTCATGTGGAACATCCTTATGAAATCAATCAAGACTTGGTAGCCGCGATTCATCGGCTTCGTTTGGCCGGCATTTCCGTCTATAATCAACTGGTCTTCACCTCCTATGTCTCTCGCCGCTTTGAAGCCGCTCTATTGCGACGACTGCTGCGCCTCTGCTTGATTGATCCCTATTACACTTTCACGACAAAAGGGAAGGAAGAAACCCGCGACTATCGCGTGCCTCTGGCCAGAATCCTGCAGGAACAAAAAGAGGAGGCTCGTCTTCTTCCGGGGCTGGCAAGGACCGATGAAGCCGTTTACAATGTTCCTGGGCTCGGGAAGAACTATCTGCGTGCTTGGCAGCACCGCGACTTGGTCGCCATTCTGCCCGATGGCGCACGCCTTTACGAATTTCATCCTTGGGAAAAGAAGATCTTACCACAGAAATCCTATCTCGGCGCAGATATTCCCATTCTGGACTATTTGGAGCGGCTTCGGGAGATTGGCGAGGACCCTGCGGCCTACGAAAGTATTTGGCATTACTATTAGGGCTATCGGCAAAAATGAACGCAACAAGAGACGTTCACAAAGCGTTGTTACGATTTCAAGTCGGAGGTAGAACTATGCGGCGCATCCTTGCACTGTGTCTGGTCATTGCCTGTACGAATATTCTGCACGCGAAGTTCCTTGATGGAAATAGCGAGTACGCTCAGACCCGATTCATCGTCAAAGTATGGCCGGGCGTGGAGAGTCTCGGGCCCGTCTTTGACGGCAGCTCCATTCAGGTTTCGGACGCGAATCTGACCGCACTGAATAGAAAATGGGGAGTCGTTCAGGTCGAACGCCTCTTTCATGGGCCATCAGCGGCAGAGGCTCCTCAAGTGGATCTGCCGGGATATTGGCGCTTCTGGCTGGCTGAGCCGATTGATTTGGAGGCCTTGCTGTCAGACTA
>JAZDIW010000384.1:0-8281 GCA_043804575.1 bacterium | reverse complement strand
TCCCCAATGCGAGGCTGGTTTGAGATGTCCAATCACATGAATCAGCTCATGAACAGCATTTTCGCAGAAAGCACAGAGTCTGATGCCGTCCCCTGGGGTCCGGCGGTGGACATTGCGGAGAACGACGACAATTTCCAGATTGTGGCTGAGCTTCCGGGTATCCGGATGGACGAAGTGAAAATCAGCCTCGAGGACCATGTTCTGACCGTCCGAGGCGAGAAGAAGCATGAAGTGAGCGAAAACAAGCGCAACTATCATCGCATTGAGCGCTGCTACGGTCAATTCCAGCGCAGTTTCACTTTGCCTTCCTCGGTGAATGCGGACAAGGTCAAGGCCGAGATGGACAACGGCGTCCTGACCATCTCGCTGCCCAAGGCGGAAGAAGCCAAGGCTCGCGAAATTCCCATAAAGGGCAAATAAGCTCTTGACGGTTCGAAAATGCCGTCTGCATGGGAGCCGCTACCAGCCCTCCTGCGGTTGCCTGCATGGCGGCATTACTTTTCTTCTCTTCCTCATGAGATGACGAAGCCACCGAGGTTATTTCGGTGGCTTCGTCATTGTTCCAAGATGCGTAAAGCGTGAATCTACACGGCGAGCTCTCTTCCGGTCAATGTTGAATAAGCGTGCAAATAGGCTTCTCGCGTTTGACTGGCGATTTCAGGCGGCAAAGTAGGAATAGGCGGTTCGCGGTTCCAACCGATTTTCGTAAGATAATTCCGCACAATCTGCTTGTCAAGACTCTCCTGGTCGCGGCCGGACTGGTAGCGATCGCCAGGCCAAAAACGCGAACTGTCCGGCGTCAAAATTTCATCCACCAAAACGATTTCTCCATCCACCTCGCCGAACTCAAATTTCGTATCGGCGATAAGGATGCCGCGAGCCTCGGCATGATCAGCGGCCATTCGATAGATGCGAATCGAGGTGTCCCGCAACTTCTGTGCGATTTCTTTGCCGACGATTCCGGCCATTGTCTCGAACGAAATGTTCTCATCATGCCCTGAGGTTGCCTTCGTCGCGGGTGTGAAGATGGGCTCAGGCAGCCTCTGTGATTGCATGAGGCCTTTCGGTAGAGGCACGCCGCAGACCGATGTAGATCTCTGATATTCTGTCCAACCAGAACCCGCAAGATAACCGCGCACGACGCATTCCACGGGAAAGACTTTGGCTGCGCGCACGAGCTCCGTGCGGCCCTGAAGAGCGCGCCTCTCATCTTTGGGGAGCTCGGCAAGAAGGCTCTGCAAACGCTTTTCATCCGCCAAATGATGGCCGATGATTCCCTTGAGTCGCTCAAGCCAGAAGTGAGAAAGGGCAACTAAGACACGCCCCCGGTCCGGAATCGGCGTGGGCAGCACATGGTCAAAGGCGCTCAGGCGATCCGTCGTCACGACGAGCAGATGCCGCTCGTCAATTTCATAAATGTCTCGCACCTTCCCTCGCGCGCGCAGTTTCCAGGGAAGGTTGGTTTCAAAAATGTGAGGGGCATTTGACTTTGAATGTGTCATCCATTCTCCATTACAACGACATAGATGTTCTTCCGTAATTATTGCTCGCCGCCCAACTCACGGATTGCTTTACGAGCTAGCTCAATGAAGGCTTCATGTTCGGGTGATGCCAACTCCAAGAATCGCTTGAAATGAGTGATTGCATCCTTGGCGTTTTCTTGTTTCGCGAATGAAAGACCCAGATTGTAGTGCGCTCTGGCGAGTCCTGGGTCAATGCGAATCGCCTCACGCAAGGACACTATTGCCGCTTCCAGATTGCCCTGTGTAGCCAGCGCAGAGCCAAGATTTAAATGGGCCTCAGTGTAATTTGGATTTATGTGAATTGCTTCCCGATACGATGCAATCGCTTCGTCTAGCTGACCTTTGACAGAAAGCGCATTACCAAGATGAAAATGGGAAGTGGCTAATTTTGGATTGAGCTTGATTGCCTCCCGATAGCACACTATTGCCTCATCTGACTCTCCCTTTCGTAGAAACGCACTACCAAGATTATGGTGTGCCAGAGCATAAGTTGGCAGAATTTGCACGGCCTCCAAAAAGGATTTCAGGGCTTCGTCAAACCGCCCTGTTCGCGAGAGCGCTTCGCCAAGATTGTTATAGGCCTCGGCATATTGGGGATCGATCCGAATCGCTTCTCGGAATGATGCTATCGCTTCGTCTAAAGCTCCTTTCTTAACAAGAGCGGTGCCAAGATCATAGTAAATTAAGGAATTGTCAGGGTCATCTGGATTTATTTGAAGTGCCCTGTTCAATTCGGGAATCGCCTCATCAAAGCGACCTTGCTTCAGGAGTGCATTTCCAAGATTATAGTGTGCACCTGCGTACTCTGGATCGAGTTGGACAGCTTTCTTATACGACTCGATGGCTCTCTCCAGCAAACCTTGTTTTTGGAGTGTGCTTCCAAGATTGTTGTGAGCTTTTGCGTTTTTTGGATCGATGCGTAGTGCTTCCCGAATTGATACCAAAGCCTCATCCAACCGGCCCTGTTGCGCAAGTGCCATTCCGAGATTGTTGTGTGCTTTAGAGTAGTTAGGATTAATCTTAATCGCATTACGATACGATGCAACCGCGTCGTCAAAGCGGCCCTGTTCGTGGAGAACGGCGCCAATATTGTAATATGCTTCGGCATCCTCTGGATTGATACGAAGTACTTCATGGAAAGAAGTAATCGCCTCTTCCAGTAGACCTTTTCGCACAAGTGCACTGCCAAGATTTCGATGCACTACTGCATCTTCAGGTGCAATTTGTCGTGCCTCTCGAAAGGCAGCAATT
Organism: bacterium; assembly: GCA_043804575.1. Classification (GTDB taxonomy): domain Bacteria; phylum Electryoneota; class RPQS01; order RPQS01; family DYHQ01; genus JAZDIW01. The sequence continues at coordinate 5,507 of JAZDIW010000384.1, read as the reverse complement.
GCCTCATCTAACTGATCACTGTCAACCAGTGCAACACCGAGATTGTTCCAAATCAGCGCTTTATCTTTATTAGTTTCCAAGAGCTATTCGGTACTCCTTTATGGCTTCAGGTAGTTTTTTCTGAAGATGATATGCAAGACCAAGATTGAAGTGCAAATGAGCGACACCAGGGAAAAGGTTGGTAAGAGTTTTATATATCCCCTCTGCCTCAGCATATAAGCCTTGTTGAAAAGCCTCAGGGCCTCTACGAATCTTATTCAGCACAGCATCACCGATTTCTTCTGGGGATTTCCCAATTGCTGCTTTGATTTCCTCGAAGGATTTCGGCGGTGATACCTCCAACTTGTCTTGAAGCTTCTCTATGTTTCTGTTAAGTTTGTCTAATTTCCTGTCAACATTTGCAATGTCTTTACGAATTTCACCGGTAGACTTGTTGGCTAGAAATACATTGTATCCGAATAGAGCAAATCCTATTGCGATTGGCAATAGAAATTCAAGTTTTTGAGTTTGACAAAGACCAACAACTCCAATCAGGAGCGCTATTGCTGAAAAAATAATGAGTGGATTTTTGTAGAACTTAGTTTTTGAGATTCGCATCTTCTGTAAACAAAAAGGGCATCAGAGAGAACGCAGCAGCAACCGAGCCGCAATAAACAAGAGAAACACGGCGAAGATGTAGCGGAAGACTTTTGTTCCGAATTGGCGATTCAAGTAGGTGCCCAAGGGAGCGCCGAGGATGGTTCCGATCATCAGTGGCGCGGCGAAGCCGGGCAGGACGAAGCCGACGGCACCTGACGGGAGGCCAGTCGCCTGCATCCCGTGGAGGACATATCCGAGTGCGCCGACACATGTGGTGACGATTCCCACCGCGGCGCTTGTCCCGGGGCCGTATTCGACCGGCAGGCGAGCCCAGATCAGGAAGAGCGGCACCATAATTACGCCACCGGCGATGCCCAGGTAGGCTGAAGCGATTCCCGCCAGGCAGCCGGTTACCACCAAGGCAATGTGCCTCACGGGCACGGAGCCGTCCGGCGGGGCAAACTTGCCGCGGATAAGAAGAACGGCCGATGTGATGACGAAAACGGAGAAGGCCGTGCGGAGGAGGCCGGTTTTGGAGATGGCCGCCAGGTAGGATCCGATGAGCGACATCACGACGGCCGGAAGCGCGGCCCAGAGGATTGCTTTCCACGCCACACGGTGAGCTCGCGCGTAGCTGGCCGTTGTTGCAGCCGCCGTTCCAATCGCCGCGCATAGGGCCGTACCAAAAGCCAGATGGAAGAGATGCCCGGAATCCACGCCTTCGTTTTGAAGCAGCTCGACGAGCACCGGCACCATGATGACGCCCCCTCCGATGCCCAAATAGCCTCCCATAACTCCGGCGGCCAGCCCAGTAAAGAAGAGAACGATAGGGAGTGGCAAGGGGCGACCTTATTTCGTCGTATCGGCAGGGATTTCCAATGCCAAGAGGGAGAGGTAAAAGCTCTTGTCGTTCAAAATCTCAATCGCCTTGAGAAGCTGCGGGTCGTCTTTGAAACCGGCTTCGGTTCGCCCGCGCGTGCCCCAAAGACTTGCGGCCAATTCACGCTGCAGCGACTGTCGAATGAATTCCTTCTCCCTCTCAAAATCTCGCTTTCGATTTTCCACCAGGACTTCGCGAATCCGAGTCATCTCATCGGTCACCTGCTCCATAACACCTTCTTCCTCCGCAACGGCCTCCAAGTCAGCAAGCTCCATTTCGCCCCGGCTTCGATAGGCGAAATTTGCTTCTTCGAGCCACAGCCGGAATTCTTCGAGCGCCTCATCACCAATCTCCGCCGAGGTCAAATTGGGATGGCGCGCGCGAAACTCGGTGACGAAATCGAAGAATTTGCCCTGACGCCAAAGCTCGGTGCCCAGCCGTCCCGGTTCAGGCACCGGCACGAACACATCGGGCGAGATTCCGCCTGCGCCATACACCCGTCGCCCATGCGAAGTCACAAAAGAATCCGGCAGTGTTTCGATGTCGGCGGCCAGCACGCTCTGTCTTGGGGGAAAGTAATCCACTTTTTGGATGAGTCTGCCGGACGGGGTGTAGTATTTCGCGGTAGTCAGTTTCAAGGCTTTGCCGCTCTCGAAGGAAATCACGGATTGCACCAGCCCCTTGCCGAAGGTGGGCTGTCCCACGACGACGCCACGATCCAAATCTTGAATTGCACCCGCGACAATCTCCGAAGCGGAAGCGGATCCGCCATCCACCAAGACGACCAGTGGTATCTCACCAAGAACGGGATCGCTGGGGACGGTATATTCATGCTCCGCTTCCGGCATCCGGCCCCGCGTAGAGACCACCACTTTGCCGCGTGGACAAAATCGCTGGGATACGGCAACGGCAGCGGGCAAAAGACCTCCGGGATTCGAACGCAGATCAAGGACAAGCTCCTGCAAACCTCCGGCGAGCAATTCGGAAGTCGCTTGGTCGAGTTCGCGACTCGCTTCACGCGAGAAATGCGCGAGTTTGATATAGCCGATCCCCGGCTGAACGAAGCCATAATAGGGCACATCCTTGATCTCGATCATCGCCCGCGTAATCACGAATTCAATGGGTTCGTCGCTGCCCGTGCGCATGATTTTCAGCGTCACCTGTGTGCCCGGGTCGCCTCGCAGGAATTGCGCCGCCCTCGCGGTGGTGAATCCTGCGGTCGATTGGCTGTCAATCTCGATGATTCGGTCGCCGGGTCGAATCCCCACTCGCTGTCCCGGGGAATCATCCATCGCCGAAATCACGGTGAGCACCTTCTGCTCGCCTTGGATGCCGATCTCAATGCCCACTCCTCCGTAGCGTCCCGTGGTGAGAATATCGAGATCCTCCAAATCTTTTCCCTCGTAGAGCACGGTGTAGGGGTCGAGCGTGGCGAGCATGCCGTCAATGCCGGCTCGAACGAAGCGATCCGGATCAATCTCATCCACATAGCGCAGACTGATTTCCCGATAGACATCGCCGAAAAGGCCGATATTCTCCCGAACCTTCTCATAGAGGTCATCTTGCGAGCTGGGTGCCGCTCCCACCCAAACGAAGGCAAGAAAAGGCAACAGCACCCGCATCATCCATTTTGAAAATCTGCCAGTCATTCTATTCTCCAGACAAGTCTTGAATTCTTTATGTCGCGAGCCGATCCGAGCGGACTGCCGTCCGTGTTTGTTGCTCAAATCGTTGAGCACGCAAGAAGCTCGCCGTGGCTGGGTCTCCAGACCCGCCCGGCGAAGCCGATTCGAGCGGACTGCCGTCCGGCGCTACGAAATCATGCCTTTGTTCGCGAGCAGGGTCTTCACATTCGCCAAAATCTGCGCGGCGATTTCATCTTCTGACAACGAGGCATCCAGTCGAACCATACGGTCGGGCTCTTCGGTGCAAATGGTCGAATACCCTTGCCGGACCCGCTCGTAAAACGCATCACTGCTGGATTCAAGGCGATCACTCGCGCGAGTTTGATGTCCTTTGCGCCTTCCAGCTTCCGCCAAGGACAAATCGAAGAAGAAGGTCAAATGCGGTCGCAACTCGGCCGTGGCAAAGCGATTGACATGCTTTACTTCTTCTATGGCAAGGCCGCGGCCCGCGCCTTGATAGGCCGTTGACGAATCGTAATAGCGGTCCAGAAGCACGACGGCCTTTTCTCTCTGCAAGAAGGGCAGCAAATCTTCTTCGACAAGTTGCGCCCGTGAGGCGGAGTAAAGCAAGAATTCCGTACGGGGATGCATCTCGCGCCAGCGAGGATCCAGCAATATATCCCTTATTCTTTCACCGAGCTCGGTTCCTCCGGGTTCCCGCCGGACAAGCACATCGAAGCCCTGCGCCTGAAACCACTTTTCAAGCCGGGCGATCTGCGTCGTCTTGCCCGAGGCGTCAATTCCCTCGAAGCTGATGATCATCCCGCTCATGGCGATTTGCCGTTTTTTGTGGCGGGTCTCCTGCGCAGACGGATCCACAGAATTAATCCCGCAATAAACATGACCATGGATACAATTCGGGAACCTGTGAGCTGCAGAGAGCCAATGAAGGCGGGAATCAGATTGGGCTCGTACCACCGCAGACCTTCGACCCAGAAACGCGCCACCGCATATCCCATAAGAAAGAACGAAAAAGTCTGTCCCTGCCGATGCGGACGCCGCTCGAGAAGCAAAAGGAGAGCGAAGAGAATCACCATCAGCAACAGGTCATAGAGCTGCGTCGGATGAATCGGCGTGTGCGGATAGATGAAGCCTGCCAAGCTCTCTTCCGGAAAAACACAGCCCCAGGGCAACTCCGTGGGGAAGCCGAAGCAGCAGCCATTTAGAAAACAGCCAATGCGGCCAATCGCGATTCCAATCACGACCGGCGGCGAAAGCACATCGAGTACAAGAAGCAGCGGCAGCTTTTTTGCTCGCACATAGATAATCGTGGCAACGATTCCTCCGGTAACGCCACCGAGGAGAACAAGTCCCGCGATGCCAATCGTGCCATCATGCTGAATGGGCGAAATAATGTCCAGAGGATAATTCCGAAATTCGCTCCAGTGTCCGACGACATAGGTAAGGCGCGCGCTCACGAGCGATACGATGATGAGGACGAAGGAAATATCCACGGCAAAGTGTTGCGGGAGTCCCGTCTTTCGCGCTCTCCGACCCGTCAGCCAAATCGCCGCGATGAACGCAAGGGTTATCATGAGGCCATAGCTGTGCAGCGTCAGCGGGCCCAGATGAAAAAGAGTCGGGTGCATTACGCATCCCCTTTCGCGCTTTTGCCAGCCACGACGATCACGAATTCTCCCAATATCTTTTGGCGTTTCTGGAAAATCTCCAAGACATCCGCCAAATTTCCTCGAACGACTTCTTCAAAGAGTTTCGTCAGTTCCCGCGCGACGGCCACGGGGCGATTGCCCAGATGTTCATGAAGCTCGCGCAGAGTCTTCAGAAGACGATAGGGGCTTTCGTAGAGAACAATCGTGCGCGGCTCGTCGGCAAGCGCTTCCAGTCTCGTCTTGCGTCTTTTTTTGTGGGGCAGGAAACCTTCGAATACGAAGCGTGCCGTCGGCAAACCGGAAAGCACCAGCGCCTGCACAAAAGCCGCAGGCCCCGGAACGGCGTGAATGGGCAGTCCGACATCCAACGCGCGCCGACAGAGTTCCGCGCCCGGGTCCGAAATTCCCGGCGTACCCGCATCCGAAACGAGCGCGATGCGCGTCCCCTCGCGCAGCTTGCTCAGAATTTGCGGCAGACGCGCTTTGAGATTGTGTGCTCCGTAAGAAAGAAGTCGTGCCTGAATCCCCCAATGGCGAAGAAGGATCTGCGTATGTCGTGTATCTTCGCAGAGGATGAGATCCGCAGAGCGCAAAGTTTCCAACGCGCGATGGGAAATATCCGCAAGATTTCCGATGGGAGTAGCCACGAGTGTCAATCCAACGGAGCAAGCAATCTCTTCGCCTTCGGCCATCACCAATCGGGGGACTCCAAATGTTCCGTTGAATAGGGGGCACTCAGCCATGCCACGGGCG
>JAZDIW010000383.1:0-8994 GCA_043804575.1 bacterium | reverse complement strand
CGCAGCCTTTCTTTAAGGAATTCGCCGTAAGATTTCCGGCTATTCCCGCGCGAATTGTCGAGCATCTTCACCGGCACGGAATTTTCGCCGGTGTTCCGCTCGACCATTTTGGAATGGGGATGGATGATTTGTTGCTTGTCGCGGTCACGGAACAGCGAACCAAAGAAGAAATGAATGCCTATGTCGAGGCTGTCAGAGAAATCATCTCCAACTAAAGCAGATCCCAAAGTTATCATAGGAGAATCAGGGGCGAATGGCGACGCCGAATCGCCGGAGACCTCTCGTTTTGGCCATGTTCCGGCCGGGTTGCGCACGGCGGGGATGGAGCGAATTGGACATGGGAAAGTGCTTAACCCGGCTCGGCGAGAGGATCTCTCGTATTGGCGCGGAATATCACTCCGATATTTTTGAGATACGCGGTAATATAACTCAGCAAATTCTGTAACACTGCCTCCACAGTATGTCTGGTGAAGGATGTAACAAGATGAATCTCATTTTCGAACTCTCCAAATCGGGACGGCGAGGCACCTGCTTGCCCCCTCTTGATGTGCCACGGACGCCCATTCCCGGCGCTTCGGGTCGAAAGGCTCCGCTTCGTCTGCCCGAGGTCACGGAGAATCAAGTGGTGCGCCATTATGTAAACCTCTCGCTCAGAAATCATCATGTGGATAAGGACTTCTATCCCTTGGGCTCATGCACCATGAAGTATAATCCCAAGGTGAACGACGAAATTGCAGCGCTTCCTGAGTTTTCGGCGCTTCATCCGATGCAGGCGCCCTCGACTGTCCAAGGGGCTCTGCAGGTCATGCACGAACTATCGCGAGCCCTCTGCGAAATCAGTGGAATGGATGCGATCACGCTGCAGCCTGCAGCGGGAGCGCAGGGGGAACTGACGGCGCTGCTATTGTTCCGCGCCTATCTGATCAAGCGAGACGGGCATCCCCGCAAGAAAGTCATCATTCCGGACAGCGCTCACGGAACAAATCCTGCCTCAATCGCGATGGCGGGCTATGATGTCGTGCAAATCGCTTCCGCACAGGACGGACTTCTGGATTTGCAGGCATTGGAAAAGACTATGGATGCGGATACAGCCGCTCTCATGATTACGAATCCGAACACTCTCGGATTGTTTGAGTCTCGGATTCTCGAGGCGGTCTCTCTCGTGCATGAGAAGGGAGGTCTCGTCTATATGGACGGAGCGAATTTGAATGCTCTGATGGGAATCACGCGACCGGGAGAGATGGGCTTCGATGCTTGCCACCTGAATCTGCACAAAACTTTTTCAACACCTCACGGGGGCGGCGGACCCGGGAGCGGCCCTGTCGCCGTCAAGAAGCATTTGGAGCCTTTCTTGCCGGTTCCCGTTCTCGCCATGCAAAACTCGGCGTTTCATTGGGATTGGGACCGGCCCGATTCCATCGGACAGATGCACGCTTTCTACGGCAATTTCGGCGTCATGGTGCGGGCTTTGGCTTATATTCTGATGATGGGGCGTGACGGACTGCAAGCTGTCTCCGAAAATGCGATTCTGAACGCGAACTACCTTCGTGCGCGCTTGGCCGATTACTATGATTTGCCCTATAAGGAGATTTGCATGCACGAGGTCGTCTTCTCGGGCAGTCGGCAGAAGGCGCGTGGGGTGAAAACGCTGGACATTGCCAAGCGTTTGTTGGACTTCGGCTTTCATCCGCCGACGGTTTATTTTCCTCTCATCGTACCGGAGGCCTTGATGATCGAGCCGACGGAAACGGAATCGAAAGAGACGCTGGACCGATTCATCGAGGCGATGATTCAAATTGACAGGGAATCTGAGTTGGATCCCGAGCGACTTCGCGAAGCACCGGTGACTACTCCCGTGCAGAGGCTCGATGAGGTGGCGGCGGCGCGAAGTCTGGACATCAACTACTTCGCAGGAAAGCAGGAGTCAGGCTGATTGCAGGCGAAAGTTGCGGCAAAGAAAGAGCGAAGCGATGCTCTGAGCCTTTTTGAAAGTCTCGGGCTGCGAGAATTCGTGGCGCTTGACTTGGAAACGACAGGGCTCGACGCAGAACTCGAGCGCGTTACCGAAGTGGGACTCATTCGTTTTCGGGATGGAGTGGGAGTCGAGCATTTCGAGCAACTCGTCAATCCGGGAAAGCCGCTGGATCCCTTCATAACAGCCTTGACGGGACTGACGGATGATGACCTGCGAAATCAGCCTCCATTTTCCGTTGTAGCAGAAAGAATAATAGACTTCATCGGCACGGCTCTGATAGTGGGTCAGAATGTTTCGTTTGATTTGGAATTTCTGGCCACGGAGGGAGGGCGACTCTCCGGAAAGAGAGGGCGCGGAAGCGATTTCCATTTTCCGCAAAATGAGGTTTTAGATACCGCCCAGCTTGGCCGAGTCTTTTGGCCGGAATGGCCGAGATTTGGCCTTTCGACACTCGCCGAGCGATTTGGTGTAGAGCAAGCGACTGCTCACCGCGCCCTGGCCGATGCCCACACGGTGGGGGAGGTTCTTTGCCACATGGTAGAGGCACTTCCAGAGCGTGTGTGGGAAGAGATGGCCGAGGATTTGGCCTTTCTAATCGGCGGCACATTCCATAGGTCGGAGCGCTTTTTTGCCCGTGTTTCGGCAATGGCCAAAGAGAGCAAGGCGCCACAAGTTGCGCCGACAGCCGAGGCTCAGGGCGCCGAAACAACCGAAGATGAAGCCGCGACCTTGCCTTCGATAGAAGAGCTCTTTGGAAAAGAGGGTCATTTGAAGCGAATCTTGCCCCACTTTGAGTGGCGACCGGCACAGCTTCAGATGGCAGAGGCGGCAAAAACGGCCTGCGCGCAGAACCAAATCCTTCTTTGTGAAGCTCCGACCGGCGTCGGGAAATCGCTGGCTTATTTGGTCTCGTCCGCTCTTTGGATTCTGGAGGATGAGCGCCAGGAACGGCAAGTCATCGTCTCCTCGTACACGAAAGCACTTCAAGAACAACTTCACCGCAAAGAGATGCCCACTCTTCGTGCTCTCGGATTCCCCGTGCGAAGCGCCGTGTTGAAAGGGCGGGAGAATTATCTATGTCGCAGAAGGCTGCGGAATTTGATTCGAGAAGCTCCCGTTCGGCTTTCCGACGAAGACCGAATTCGCCTCATGCCGCTTGTCCGCTGGGCCACGGCGACAGAGACGGGCGACATTTCTCAGATGGGTGGTTTTCAGCCTAATGCCGCGCCCTGGCTCTGGGCGCAAGTGTGCAGTGACGCCGCTGGTTGCAGCGGTTCGAACTGTGGCCCTGCGAAAGGGTGCTTTTTTCGCGCAGCTCAAGAGCGTGCGGCGCGTTCACAAATTGTTTTGGTGAATCATGCGCTGCTTTTCAGTGATCCCTCTCGCTTTCTCCAAAAGCCGGCTCCTCTGCGGAAACTTGTCCTCGATGAGGGGCACCATATTGAGCGCGCCGTCGTTGGTGCGCTGAGTATCGAACTGGATTCCTTTGCCTTGCGCGGCCGTTTGGGGAGACTTCTCGAAGAACGCTCCGAGCGAGGCCTCTTGGCGCGTCTTCTCTCTTCGAGATCGAAGGGAGCAGAACTTGGCGACGAGGCGCGCGACTCCCTTGCGGAAATTCGCACGGCTATTCGCCGGCTGTATACCGTAATTCGTTCTTGTTTTGAAGAATGGGCCGGGGTGCTGCCGTTTGAAGCTCTGGGCGATTTGCCAAAGATGCGTTTCCGGCAAGGGACTCGAGTTCATGAGATTCTTGCGTCAAGCGGGGGTGTTCTGCTTATTTTGTGGCAAGAGCTTGGTCAGAAACTGAAGAAGGTACGACGGCTGCTTCAGCAGACGAACGATAACGGGAGAGTCTCGAAGGAGCTTCTTCTGGAATTGCGTAGCTCGTCGGATGCTCTTCAAGAAATCGAAAGCCAATTGACCCAAGTTCTGCAAGCGGACGATGAGGAATGGGTATTTTGGGTGGAACAGAGAGAGACGAGTGGGCGCTCGCTGTCTTTGCATGGCTCGCCCATATTCATCGGATCCTTTCTTAAAGAGAACTTCTGGCCTTCTCTTGACACGGCGACGGTGACATCGGCCACCCTGTCTGCCCAGGGCACTTTCGAGCATTGCCGGGCCCGTTTGGGCCTTACGGATTTCTCCACGGAGCGCTTGCGCGAAGAAATCCTGCCGAATCCTTTTGAGCTTTCCAGACAGATGCGGCTTCTCGTGCCGGCGTATCTTCCTCATCCCCGCGGACAGTCGGAGGATTGGGTTTCGGCTGTCGAAAACTTAATCGCAGAGATCATGCGGCGGCACCGTCGCGGAACGCTCGTGCTGACGACTTCACTCGAATTGCTCAACCGTCTGGGAACGACGCTCAGGCCAGTCGCTCAGTCATTGCGGCGCACCATCCTGCTCCAGGGACGCGACGGAGCGCCGGCGGAGCTTCTGGCGGAATTTCGCAAGCGAAAAGATGCTGTTCTCATCGGCGCGTCCAATTTCTGGGAAGGAGTGGATGTGATTGGGGAGGCCTTGGAGATACTCATTCTCACGCGTCTTCCCTTTGATGTTCCGACGGACCCTTGGATTGCCGCCCGGTTCGAAAGGCTGGAAGCCGAAGGCAAAGACGCCTTCCATGAACTGAGCATTCCCGAAGTCGTCCTGCGCCTTCGCCAAGGGCTGGGTCGCCTGATTCGACATCGCCGGGATCGGGGAATCGCTCTGATAACCGATTCACGCATCTTCACGACGCGCTTCGGCGCGGTCATCCAAGCGAATCTGCCCGTGAAACCGCGAGCCGCTTCATCGGAAGATGAGCTTTGGCGAGCTTGTGATGAATTCTTCAAGAGAGACAACGCTTCCGTCGAACAGAATACATGGAGCGAATAACCATGTCTGAGCCGAGAGAGCCAAAACTATCTTTTTCCGGTATCCATCACATCGCCATTGCTGTGACTGATTTGGACGCAGGAATCGAGTTATGGCGCGATACGCTCTCTCTTCCTTTCAAGGGTGTTGAAGAGGTTCCCGAGCAGAAAGTGAGGGTGGCGGTTTTCGAGCTCGGCCCGGCTCGAATTGAACTCGTCTGTCCGACTTCCGCCGATTCTCCGATTGCGAAGTTCTTGGCTGCGCGAGGAGAAGGGCTGCATCACATCGCACTTCGCACAACAAATTGCAGCGAAGCGCTGGAAGAGCTCAAGAGAGTCGGTATCACTCTGATTGACGAGAAACCGAGGAAGGGTGCGGAGGGAGCTCAGATTGGATTTGTCCACCCGAAGTCCGTGTGCGGAGTTCTCGTGGAAATCGTTCAACCGAAATAAGGGGATTGAACGGATTACCCGAATAGAAAACACTTCTTGATAACACCGTCAGGTTGGATGGGAAAGGAATGATTGAAATGGTCAAGCAGACTTGGGGTTTTGCGACTTTAGCTGTTCATGGCTCCGGTGGAGTATGTCCTCACACGGGAGCCGTTTCCATGCCGATTTATCAAAGCTCAACCTTTGCTTTTCGGTCGGCGGAGCATGGCGAGAAGCTCTTTTTGGGGGAAGAAAGCGGCTATATCTATTCTCGCCTTTCGAACCCCACGATTGATGCTCTCCAGAGGGAGATGGCCTTCCTTGAGAAGGGAGAGGCGGCGCTGGCATTCGCCTCGGGAATGGCAGCGAGCACGGCGACCGTCTTGGGTTTCTGCCAAACGGGAGACAGCGTGCTGTGCGCGAAAGTCGTTTACGGAGGGACCTATGCCCTCTTCGCTCACATCTTTCCGCGCCTGGGAATCGAGACGATTTTTGTTGACGGCACGAATCTTCAAGAAATAGAAAGCGCAATCAAGCCCAACACAAAACTCCTTTTCATCGAAACGCCCGCCAATCCGACATTGGATATTGTGGATATCGAGGCCTGTGTGGCCATTGCCCGGCGCCATAATATCGTTCTGGCAGTGGACAACACATTTGCAACGCCATATTATCAACAACCGCTGACGCTCGGCGCGGACCTGGTCGTTCACAGCGCCACGAAGTATATTGGCGGACATGGGGATACGGTCGCGGGACTGATTGTCTCCACGAGAGAAATCATTCAGAAAATTCATGACGATGTGCTGGTGGATATGGGAGGTGTTATCAGTCCTTTCAACGCCTGGCTTCTGCTTCGTGGATTGAAGACTCTGCCCGTTCGCATGGATCGCCACTCGACCAATGGCATGCGTGTGGCGCAGTTTCTGAGTTTTCACCCGAAAGTGGAGCGGGTCTATTATCCGGGATTAGCGATTCATCCTCAGCACGAACTCGCGAAGAAGCAAATGAAAAACTTCGGAGGGATGGTCAGCTTTGATTTGAAAGCCGACCGGGAACAGATACGCCGCTTCTTGGATTCGCTCGAGCTGTGCACCTTGGCCGTCTCGCTTGGGGACTGCGACACGCTGATTTGTCATCCTGCAGCGACGACTCATTCGACCTACACTCCCGAAGAGCTCAAGGACGCGCGGATTAACGAAAGATTGCTTCGCCTCTCTGTGGGGGTGGAGGACCCGAAGGACATTATCGAAGATTTGCATCAAGCGCTGCGAAAAATGTAGTTTCCATGAACAAATCCTTGCAGGAAAAGTTGAAATCCCTGCCTCGCTCCCCCGGAGTCTATCTTCTTCGCGATAAGACGGGGAGAGTCATCTATGTCGGAAAGGCGCGAGTGCTGCGCCAGCGCGTGCGCCAATATTTCCAACAAAGCCATGACGGCCGCTATCAGTTCGACGCCCTGGTGTCTCGAATTGCCGATGTCGAAGTCATTCCGACAGACAATGAATTGGAAGCGCTGATCCTCGAAAACAATCTGGTGCGCGACAGGAAGCCCCGCTATAATATCGAGCTTCGGGACGACAAATCCTTTCCTTTCCTGCGTGTCACGAAAGAATCCTTCCCTCGAATTTTTCTTACAAGACATCCTGAAAAGGACGGCTCGCGCTATTTTGGCCCTTTTTCGAATCTCGTGCATTTGAAACCGCTGATTCATGTGCTACGAGGACTTCTGAAGATCCGCACCTGCAATCTCCCTCTGACTGTGGAGAGTATTCAAGCAGGCAAATTCAAAAAATGTATCGAATATGACATTGGTCGTTGCAGCGCACCCTGTATCAGTCTTGAGACGGAATCCGCCTACAATCAACATATCCGTGATTATGTGGATGTCCTTCAAGGTCACGGAGAACAGATTGTCGCGGCCCTGCATGAGCGAATGGAGACTCTGGCCGAGGAGCTGGAATTCGAGGAGGCGGCGCGACTTCGAGACCAATTGCGGTCGCTCGATAAGCTGTCGCAGAAACAGAAGGTCATCAGCCCTCATCCTGTGGATTATGACGCCGTTGCCATCGCCATCGAAGACAACGAAGGCTGCGCGGTCGTCTTTCAAGTTCGCTCGGGTCGGATGATTGGGCGGCTGCACTATATTCTGCGCCATTTGAAGAACGAGGAAGAGAGTGCGGTCATGGCGCAGTTTCTTCAGCAGTATTATGCCGTGACCACACTCGTCCCGCAAGAGCTCCATGTTCAAGTCGAACCGCCGGACTCCGCTCTTCTTCGCGATTGGCTTTCAAAAAGGTCTGGGCGAGCAGTAAAAATTCTTGCACCCAAGATGGGGGAGAAGGTGCGTTTTCTTCGTTTGGCCCATCGAAATGCGGAGCTCCTTCTCGGAGAATACAAGCGTGCTCAAGCACGCCGGGAACGGATTCCCAGAGCACTGTCGGAATTGCAGAAGGTTTTGCGGCTTCCCACTTTGCCGCGGCATCTGGAGGCTTTTGACATTTCGACGCTGCAAGGCCGCGAAAAGGTGGGCTCTCTGGTGGTCTTTCAGGATGGGCGACCGGCCAAGAGCCACTACCGGCGCTTTGCCATTCGGCATGTCGAGGGACAGGATGATTTTGCCTGCATGAAGGAGGTCGTTCACAGGCGATTCTCGCGTCTCCTTCGAGAAAAGGGCAAACGGCCTGACCTTGTTCTTGTGGATGGCGGGAAAGGTCAGCTCTCTGCCGCAAGTGAGGCTCTGCGGTCTCTCGGAATAGCGGCGCAGCCAATCATTGGCTTGGCCAAACGGCTGGAAGAAGTTTTCTTGCCGGGAGATCCTCTGCCTCAAAACATTCCTCGCACATCTTCGGCGTTGAGATTGCTTCAAGCTATCCGGGACGAGGCTCATCGCTTTGCGATTACCTATCATCGGCTTCTGCGGAAGAAGAGAACACTCGAATCCATATTGGATGAAATACCCGGCATTGGGCCCACTCGCCGGCGCAATCTCCTGAACCACTTTGGGACGATGTCTCGGCTTCGCAGCGCCGAGATTCATGACCTCGAATCTGTCCCGGGCATTTCACCGAAGCTTGCCATCGCGATTTACGAGTTCTTTCACGAAACTTCCGAAAAAGAGTCTGCCAAAGAACATGCGTAGTCTGTTCTCGCAGCGTCCTTTCTTGTTTCTCGCCGCCGCTGGTCTGGCGCTGCGCATCCTGCTCGTTCTCCTGCGCCCGGGAGTATTAGGTACGGATGAGGTCATTTATGACCCATTAGGATGGGAACTTGCAACGAGCGGCCGATATGTTCTGGATGGAACGCCTGCCACTTGGCCGCCGGGCTATCCGGCATTTCTCGCTCTGATTTACCGTCTTTTTGGTCACTCGCTCCTTGCGGTGGGTCTCGTTCAGAGCGTGCTTGATGTCGTGGTTGGCACCATCTTGGCCGGATTCGGAGCTCGACGCTTTGGACTGCGAGCAGGCCAAATCATCTTCGCTCTCTGGATGTTTCTGCCGATGCGCGCTCTGTTGCCCTCCCTGCTAATCAGTGAGGCAACTTTCATCGTTTTTTTCGTGGCGGCATTGGTAGTTTTCGATATTCGCGGATGGAGAGCCGCGATACTGAACGGCGTCTTGTGGGCGGCCATTCTCTACACGCGACCTGTGGCCGTTGCCGCCGTGCTCGCAGTGGCCGCAGGACGATGGCACTGTGAACAGTGGCGTGCACTGGTACCTCTTGGTCTTGCGGCAC
>JAZDIW010000382.1:0-8092 GCA_043804575.1 bacterium | reverse complement strand
CTTTTTCGCGCGGCTGTCCTTCCCCGAGTCCCTGACACTCCCTCTCCACTAAGCCCGCCACCGCCGCAACATCCACGATCAATTCTATTCCTCCAAAAACAAACCCCGCCCAAACAACGGGGTTTGTCAGCAGTCTGAGCGAGGGGGCAACCTCGGCGTTTTTCTCCAAAGGAACCTCTGTCAAGAAGGCTCCCGAGCGCGAACGCTAATAGAATAGAAAGGAAAGACAGAAGGCTTCGCCGCGCTCTGGTTGCCGGATAGGGTCACCGTGCCTCATTGCCTCCGCTCGCAAGACCGAGGAAGGAAGCCCTTTGGAGGAATGGAACGCCCTGGAAGCCTTCTGTCTTTCGGATGGGCCAGCCAAGCTCAGGAGCCGCGCATCGTCCTAGGCTTTTCTTGGCCGCGGAAGGGGTCAGCAAAGGTACAGGGTCTGCCTCTTTGCCACAATAATTGACTTGCAATGCCCGTGCCGATTTCATATTCTTTTTAATAACAAATGAATAGAGAGATTTGAGTTTCCTTCAATAGCGCAAAAAATGCGCACTTTGGCTCGATTTTGCGCGGACTTGGCTTGCCAGTGGGCGTTGAGGCCCGACCAGAGAGGTGGCCCCTGCGAACGCGCCAATTGACAACCATCGAAAATGACCCTATATTCAAGGTTATTCGGGAATAGGAGCCAATCATGAAAAGCGTCTCCATTGGATTGTTTCTCCTTGCGAGCCTGCAGGTGAGCTTGGGCCAGCTTTCGGGGCCGCTGAGCGGGACTCTGGGGCCGGGCACCTATCATGTGATTGATACCATCTATATCAATCCGGACGACAGTCTGGTTCTGATGCCGGCAACGACTTTTGTCTTTGACGGGCCCTTTCCTTTTGAAATAGGAGGAATCCTGTTGGCCCAAGGCACCGAAGGCGATTCCATCGTCTTCACGACGGATACCATCGCCAATCCCTCTCGCTGGCGAGGGCTGCGATTTCTGGATTCAACGAGTTCGGGGAGTGCCCTGTCCTATTGCGTTATTGAGAACGGCCATGCGGGTGATAACTATCCCGGCAATTGCGGCGGAGGCATATGCATGAACGGCTCCTCGCCCGAGTTTCAGCACTGCGCCGTTCGGTTCAATTCCGCTGATTCCTTCGGGGGTGGTGTCTATTGCGGGAGCGAATCTGCTCCGGGCTTCACAGATTGCAGCATCATAGGCAATACCGTCGGATTGGAAGGATACTACGAAGGCGGCGGGTGTGGCGTCTATTGCGATAACTCTTCGCTGAGCTTCTCTCACTGCGAGATTAGCGGCAATTGGTCTGGCGATATGTGGAGGGGCTATCCCGGTGGAGGCATCTATTGCAGCGAGTCTTCGGTTAGCTTTGAGCACTGCACAATAAGCGGCAACTCATCGAGCGGGCTCGCGGGTGCTCCGGGCGGCGGAATCTATGGTCTGAATTCTTCACTGAGTATGACAGAGTGCACAATTTCCGACAACGGCGCGAGCTGGGGCGGGGGCGGAATGGATCTAAGTGGGTCAATTGCCACTTTGACTCGATGCACAATCAGCGGCAATCATACCGCCACGGACATGATCAACGCCGTGGGTGGCGGCATGGCATGCTCTCAATCCACTCTGAATTTCGCCAATTGCACATTCAGCGGCAATTCCGCACTGGGCAACGGCGGTGGTCTCTTTTGCCGGAACTCTACAGGCATGCTGACAGATTGCAGTTTTGGCAGTAACTATGCAGCGATAAGTGGGGGCGGAGTCCTCTCTGAGAACTCCTCCTTGTCCTTCGCGAATTGTGCTTTCTCTGCCAATCAAGGCTTCTTCGGAGGGGGCGTCTACAGCACGAACAGTTCGGCGGTTTTTTCAGGATGTAACATCGCCGGCAATTCGACCTATGGAGGTCATGGTGGTGGGCTTATCTGCGTTGGTGGGGCTTCGACCACTCTGACAAACTGCGCAATCAATAGCAATCTCGCCTACGGCGAAGGGGGCGGAGTGCATTGCAACGGTGCGTCGCCAACTTTCGCAAATTGTTCCATCGGCGGCAATGTTTCTCAGCCAGGTCCCTGGAGTAGCGGTATCGGCGGCGGTGTGTACTGCTACGGTCCGACAAGCCACCCGACCTTCACAAATTGCTCCATTAGCGGCAATACCGCGGATTCTGCGGGGGGCGGCGTGGCGTGCGAAAATGGGTCGGCGGCAATGTTCGACAGTTGTGCAATCGGCGGCAATCATGCTGGATATGCCGGTGGTGGGGTGTATTGCTGGTCCTCTTTGCCCAGCTTTGCCAATTGCACCTTGGACAGCAATCGGACGGATGGAGAGGGCGGCGGGATAGCTTGTTACTGGGGATCCTCGCCGGAATTCTCGTACTGCAATATTGACGGGAACGAGTCCTCTATTATGGGAGGCGGTGTGTACAGTGATGAATCCTGGCCGACTTTCTCGAATTGCGCGATTAGCGCGAACAGGGCGAGTTTCGATGGTGGTGGAGTTGGATGCTATGGGGGTGGTCCTCGCTTTACGAATTGCTCTATCACTGGTAATTCATCGCAACACGAGGGTGGCGGAATATGGTGCTACGGCAACTCCTCGCCAATCTTCACGAAATGTACGATCAGTGGCAACTCCGCAGATTGGGGCGGCGCAGTGTATTCCGGCTATTCCGGGCCTTATCTGACGAACTGCACAATGATTTGGAACGCCGCAGGCAGCGGAGGAGGAGTCTATTGTTTCTGGTCAACACCGATATGCAACAGCACCATTATCACCCGTTCCACTGGGTCCGGGATTTATTTTGAAGGCAGCGCGCAAAGCCAATTCAAGTACTGCGATATCTTCGGTAACACCGGTGGGAACATTCGATTCTTTCAAAACGATTCATCGAATGGTCCACTCGCGATGGGTCAGCTCGTGACCACAAATGCCAACGGCGACCCATGCGACCTATATTTCAACATCTCTTTTGATCCAAGGCTCACAGGTGATTACCATCTATTGGAAGGCTCGCCCTGCATTGATGCGGGGGACCCGGCTCTGCCCTTTGACCCGGACGGCACCATTGCCGATATTGGAGCGTTCTATTATCATCAAGTTGACGCCAAAGTAGCGGTTGTCGCCGTTCCCACATTCTATGCTCTTTATCCGAATTGGCCGAATCCATTCAATCCCGTGACCACGATTCGCTACGATGTGGAACAAGCGGGCCCTGTTCGGCTGACGGTCTTCAACTTGCTCGGCCAACAAGTGGCCCGCCCTGTTAATGCCACTCATTCCCCCGGTGCCTACGCAATCGCCTGGGACGCCGCCAATCTACCTTCCGGCACCTACCTCTGCCGGATGGAAGCGCGGGATTTCATGCAGACACGGAAACTGGTATTACTGAAATAGAATAGCGGGCAGGCCCGTGTCAGAGCTGCTCGAGCACGGAGCGGCAACCGACCCGTTCCTACGGCGAAGCCCGGCCAGGTGCCGGGTTTCGTTTTCCCGGAAAAGGCATAATATCGCACAGACCAAGCACTCTGAAAATCATGCACACCTTGCAGAAATTGCGGAGCCGCGAAGAGGTGGGCCATCTGTTTTTTCTGAAATTAGACCGGTTGAAATTGCTTTGCCGCCGGGTATAGAAGTTGCTGTGTTTTTTTGAATACCCATGATAGCGAAACTTGAAAAGGCGAGTTCATGAGGAGAGGAAGATCGTTTGCTTTTGAGAGGTAGATTCCGTAATTTTAATGATGTGATAGACTCGACAACTCGTCGGTAGGTCAGCTTTTCCAAGAGGAGAGAAAGATGCTTAGCAGGCGCAAAAAGCAGTCAGGGTTTACCCTGATCGAAATTTTGATCGTGGTGGTGATTGTGGCCATTCTGGCGGCGATTTCCGTGCCCATCTATGTGGAATATGTTCGGAGCGCGCGCGCGGCCGACGCGCAAGCGACGATCGGTGCAATCTGGAATGCCGCGCAAATTTTTCAGCAGGACTTGGGCCGGGCCCCCGGTTCGGTTGAGGAGTTGGAGCGGATGGGCTATTTGAAAATCCAAGAAGCGACAAGGCTTCAGTGGACTTTCCAGCTCGTCGGTGACCCCATCACTTCCATCAGCGGCACTTCGACAGCCCGGATGCGCGGCGGAGAAGGCAAAACGGTCACCTACAACACCTTGGACGGCACCTTCTATGGCTACGGATTCCCGGTGGAAGAAGAGGGAACGGGCGGCGCGGTCGGAACGCAGTAGACTGTGCTTCCGCTGGTTTCTTGAGCATTCCGCTACGCCTGAAACCGGCCCAACCGGCGGCAGGTAGGTGGAGTCTATTTTAGCATCTTGCGGATAAGGAAGATACGATGGAAGCTCAGGCTCAGACCTTACGACGATTGACCATTCAGGATCTGTTGCGCTTCACCGTGGAGCAGAATGCGTCCGACCTGCACCTGTCGGTCGGAACCGTTCCCATGATTCGCGTTCATGGGCGGATGCGCAAATTGAATCTGCCGATTCTGAGCGAAGAGGATATGCTGTCGCTCGCGCAGAGTGTTCTGTCGCAGGAGCAATGGGAGCGATTTCTTAAACAGAAGGAGATTGACTTCTCGCAGAAGTTAGGGGGCATCGCGCGCTTTCGCGTGAATGTTTTCGACCAAATCAACGGCCTGGGCGCGGCCTTTCGAGTCATTCCGTCGGATATCCGCAGCTTCGAAGAGCTGGGGCTTCCGGAAGTCCTGAAAGACCTGTCGCTCAAGGATCGCGGCCTTGTGCTCATGACCGGGCCTACCGGCTCGGGCAAGACCACGACACTGGCCACGATGATCGACTGGATCAATGAATACAAAGAGCTGCACATCATCACGATTGAGGATCCGGTCGAGTATTTCCACGAGTCTCGCAATTGTCTGATTAACCAGCGCGAATTGGGTGCCAATACGCATTCGTTCGCCAACGCTTTGCGCGCGGCGCTGCGCGAGGACCCCGATGTGATTCTGGTCGGTGAAATGCGCGACCTCGAGACCATTTCGCTGGCTTTGACGGCTGCCGAAACGGGGCATTTGGTCTTGGCAACGCTGCATACAAGTTCGGCTTCCAAAACCATTGACCGAATCATTGATATTTTTCCCGCATCGCAAAAGACGCAAGTGCGTTCAATGCTCGCGGAATCGCTCGAAGCCGTGGTCGCGCAGAAGCTCCTGCCGCGAAAGGACGGCTTGGGGCGCTGTGTCGCGTGCGAGATCATGATGGCGACGACCGCCATTCGCAATCTCATTCGCGAGGACAAAATCTACCAAATTCCGTCGGTGATTCAGGCCGGAAGCAAGGCGGGGATGCAGAGCCTCGACCAAGACCTCTTGCGCTTGCTGCACCAAGGCCAGATTGACCGCGAAACGGCGGCTCACATCGCCGAGAATCCGAAGCTCTTTCAGGTGGATTTGAGCGAGTAATGGGTCAACATGGGCAGAGTTTGAAACAGAGAGAACCGATGGAATTTCAGTATAATGCCAAGAAGGACACGCTTTGCATTCGCTTGGATGACCAGAGGCAAGAGGTGATTAACAAGCGAGTCTCCGAGGACATCGTGTTAGATCTGGGGGAAGATGATAGAATTGTCGGGATCGAAATTCTTGACGCTTCCAAGCATCTGAATCTGGAAAGACTATTGCCGGTGAAATATGAGGCGGTGTAGAATGACTGTGCCGAAGGGAATGAGCATTGCGGGCGGATTAGGAAATCCGCCTTGGCGGGGAACCCCACAATGACGAAACGGATGATGATCCGCGAGCGCCAGCGCGGCGCGATTGACCTCATGCAGGCGGCGGTGGCGTTTCTGATGATTACCGTTGCCGTCGTGGGAACGACCTATGCGATGTTCTTCGGGCGGCAGGCTCTCATTCAGCAGGAACATCGCAAGGTGGCGCTCTATCAGCTTCGTCAGTATGTGGAGCATTGGACGGGGCGAATCGCGCTCTCGGATATTACGGCGCAGGACCTGCTCGGAGGCCCGCAGACCGCGTTCGCCGTGGATCTCGACGATGCGTCCGTTCCGGAAGATGTGAAAGTCCGCGCCCTCATCACGCGCGGCCCAACGGAAACCGTTGATCTATCCGAAACGGGAACGGGCATTGATTACTATCGCATCCATCTCTATGCGACTTGGCAAGAGCGAGACGGCTGTCCGCAGCGTATTGACATCAAAACCAGCATGCTGCGGGTGATGGAATAGGTTCTGATTCATGATTCGATGTCTGAACATACCGTTGGCAGGCGTTTCGAATTTGGTGAAGAGGCGCAGGCCGGACGGCGGTTTCACGCTGATTGAAGTGGTCATCGCTTCGCTACTTGGTGCGATGGTCATCACAGGCGCGTTTGTTATCCTGATCATCTTTCGCCAGCAGACGCGCATGGCCTGGGCGGAACGCGCGATGGATCAGTATATGTTTCTGGCGGCACGCTATCTGACCGAACAGTTTACTTCAGTCGTCGGCTATCAGGACCGGGGGGTCATCCAAAACAACTATGCCGTCTGGGATTTCTACCACGGTGATGTGGCGAAACCTCAGAATCCACTGACAAAAACGGAAGTCTCGGGGAATCGCACCGAGGGCTTACTCATCAACGACTCTCCCTTTGATCCCAATTTTCCTCCGAGATACGCGGGTGGTCGGCACGGAGTCCCCATGTGGGATAGCCGAGATAACTTTGAACTGCTTTACTTGGGAATCGAGCATCCGTCGGGTTCCGGAGGATTATCGGTCGAAAAAAAGCAGGTGGTCATCACGATGCGCATGCGCTATCGTCACCGCGAACGGTCCGCGTTGGGATTCCTTTTTGGCGGAGACTACGCGAGAACACGCACGTTTCAAACGAGGAGCTTCCTGCGCAATATGGCCGTCCCGAGTGCGGAAGCCGTGACGGCAGGCGGCACCGGCCCCTCCGCCGCTCGCGCGAGCTCGGGGAGTCTTGGATGGACTTTGGCTTCGGGAAAGAGCGCGCAGGAGTACTTGACCGAGAAATGGAAAGAGAAGCAGAGCCAGCTTCGTCCGACGAGGGTGCCGTGACCGAAGAGAGGGACAATCCCACCGCACCCCGTCGAGAGCGCGGCCATATTGCCCTGATGACCCTTGCGGTCATTCTTTTCATCGTCGGCGCGGGGCTGGCCTTCCTCCGATGGTCCGCCGATGAGAGCTTCGAAGTCCATCGCCAAGAAGCGGCGGTGAAAGCCTATTACTTGGCACAAATGGGTATCGTCGAACAGGGCTTCTTTTATTTGCGCACGCGCGAGCCTGCCAATTTGCCGGTTGGCCGTGTCAGCCTCTTTCCTCGCGTCGTTCCCGGAATCGGTTCCTATGACGATGTCTTCGTTCAGCGGCTCTATGGCACGAGCGCGGGGGACATTTTCACTTCGAGCTGGCACTATGAAGTCGGCGCGACGGGCGTGGTTTCCTACACGGACGGCGAGGGCAAGCGGCACGAAGTGCGCCGCCAGGCGACTCTCATCGTGCAGCTTCGAAGTTTCTCCGACTACATGTACTTGACCGATTATGAAATAACGGTCTTCAATGATCGAATCAAATTCTGGCACGGCGATACTCTTTGGGGGCGGACGCATTCCAATGACCAGATTGCCATCATGCAGGATCCCGTTTTTTATGATGTCGTTTCGACGACGGCGAGTGATTTCTGGCGAGGAATTTCCTACAACCCGCAGTTTCTCGGGCCTCCGCCCGTTTTCAATGCGCCGCGAGTGCTTGTGCCGGATCACGCCGACAATCTGCGTCAAGGCGCGATGTCGCAAGGGTTTTTCTTTCAGCCTCCGCTCAATCGGCAAATGCGCGCCGCCTTCAGCGATTCCGGTGTGACGCTCTATACTTGGGATCTGGGCACTCCGTTCACCGACAGCAATCGCGTCAGCATTCCGACGCTCTACAATACTTGTATTTTCTGCGATTGTCCACTCGAAGTGATGGGTGTTTTGCAGGGCAGCGTCACCATCGGCAGCTCCCAAAATATTCGAATAATTGACAATATCCGCTACCGGGATTCGAACCCCTTGAACGGACAAATTGACTCGTCCTCGACGAACTATCTTGGAATCATAGCCGAAGGGAATGTGCT
>JAZDIW010000381.1:0-7736 GCA_043804575.1 bacterium | reverse complement strand
CTTTTTCGCGCGGCTGTCCTTCCCCGAGTCCCTGACACTCCCTCTCCACTAAGCCCGCCACCGCCGCAACATCCACGATCAATTCTATTCCTCCAAAAACAAACCCCGCCCAAACAACGGGGTTTGTCAGCAGTCTGGGGCCGACTCAGAAGTATCTGGGTCGGCCTCTTGTTCTACTTGGCGATGAGATGATCTTGGAATAACCGCTCAGAGTATGGGTGGCCACCATGGCTCTTTTCGAAAAGGCTTGCCTGTTGCCGAATGACGGTGTCGGTTGCCAGCAGCCGGCCCTTGACCTCGTAGCGCCCAGCCGAATACTAAGGATGGCTCACCAAGGTAGCCTTTTCGCAAGCGGCAATGGCAATTGCGACTCGGCCCCGATTCTTCAAATCCGACTGAATGTCAACATAAGAGGCTGCCCCATACTTATGGGACAGCCCCTTGCTGTTTTTGGGGATATTCGGTCCGGTGGAGCAGACGGCAGTTGACTACGGAGTGCTGCTTGACGCAGTCACATAGTAGAAAGCCTTGGGATTCGCACAAGCATAGTCCACATAGAATCCCGTGCCCGCCGGAACCCATCCTAAGAGTGTGGAGCCGCTGTAATTGTATGGACTCGTCGAGCGATAGACGAAGTAGTAGGGCGCGCCCGTATCGGTCCAGCGAAGTTCCACATTGCCTGTGGTTGCATTGTACTTGATGGTCACGTCCGTCGGTGCAGCGGGCGGCGTAGGACCTGCCACTTTCGTGGCTAACGCGAGGTGTCCTCCCGTTTCCATATCCATGGCGATGATGAATTCTCCGGCCATCAGAGGCCGCATGAGTCCGCAGTCCATATGCGGCATCTCCATCCAAACAGAACCGAGGTGCTCATGGAAGGTTTCTCCAAGAGAGTCCGTTGCCCACACCTCGACCGGATGATCCCAGGAAGCAAAGATCTGTACAAGGGGATCGCCCGCCGAGGGAGTGCCAAGATGCGGCTTGCAGGTCACGAATTCATACCGGTGTACGGGAATACACTCGTCGGCCATGTTATCCCCATTCCAATCCGGCAAGAAGAACCGGGTGTCATGCGGACGAATTGCATCGGTATAGTGAGCATCCTCGTGATTGACGATGAGGCCGAATCCGTAATAGCGATGCCTGGTCGGTTCGACACTGCGCATGCCCACCAATTGAGGAAACATCATCGCATTGGCATACATGCTCACAACCATTTCCGGGATGAGGTTTCCATCCATGTCCGGCATACTGACAATCCGTTGGGACAAAGTGTCCACGAAATAATAGCAGTTTCTCTCCGGCGAGTGGGCCATGGAATAAAGGAACATGGGGTCGTAAGGCGGGACTGTGAAGTCCTGCAAGAAGTATGGAGAGGGAGGCTGCACCCGGCCTTGGTAGATGTCGAGACCCAGAATTCGCCCATGGCCCAGCCCTGGCTCACCGCCGCTGATAAGCGCCAGACAGTGCTCCGGACCGAGCGGGTAGTAGTCCTCGTGAATCAACAGGTCGGAAGCTCGCAGGAATGTGCTGAGGTTAAATTCATAGAAGCCCGTATCCCCCTGCGCAAAGGATTTGAACATATCGGTTGAGATGCCCTCGCCATATTCAATGAAACATATATGCGTCTGAGCCCATATATGCTCAAGAATCCGCATGATACGCCCCCACAGATAGTTGAAACGGTGCTTCTTCCACAATGATAAAGTCCATTGGTAGTCGGCGCTGCTTGCGGAGTCCAGACCGATGGAATCCTTATACGCCAGCTCGGCGGCAAGCGCTTCAATCTCATTTTCGTCGTCGCTTTGCCCTTCTTGCTGCGCTCCTTTGTGCGTCTCCTCATGGATCAGCAATTCTTCGAGGTACTTCTTGCCCGCATCTGTCGAACAGGTTGCCAGTTTTTTCTGATTGACATTAATCTCGCCTTGGTATTCCCCTGCATCCGACTTGTTCTTGGTTTCCGCTTGGATGTCGCCGCTGTCGAGCTGCGCCTGCAAGTTCTTCGCGAGTGTGGAGCACGCGACCGTGATAGAGTTGCCGGCGGCGTCTTTGTAGGTGATGGAACTCGGCGGAGGGTTCTTAATGTTATTGATAGCCGAACCCACCGTTCCTTTCTCCGCCGGTGTCAACGGGCGTCCGTCCCAAGTGTTGTCGTAATCGAAATCAATGCGCGGCAATGGCGGCTGCACCGGTTTTTCCTTGGGCTGCGACGCCAAGAGCATTCCCACCCCAATCAGGATCGGCACCCCAAAACAAATCCATTTCCTTGCTCTCATCCTTGTTTCTCCCTTTGCTCGTGAAATAGACCATGACTCCCCAAAGCTGCCTTTCGGCGCTCCGCGCGGCATATAATATACATGTTCAATCCACGGCTTGTCAAGCGAAAAGATGAAGAGTGTGAAAATTTTCGCAAAATTTCAACCGTTTTATTAATAATGAATTAGCCATATGCAGAAGTGCTTTGCGCCCATCTCTGCCCCTCATTGGCTGACGCATGCCTCTTGTTTTCACTTTCCCAGATGCATTTGTTGATGCTTTCCAGAAAGGAAAGACCGAGGCAGTTGCTCCTCGGTCTTGCTGTTTTGAAATTCTGAAGGAGGAGGGTCACTCAAGTTTTAGCTCCTGTCCCTCACTGCGTGCCACATACATGGCCGCCGTAATGTCACCTGACACATTGAGTACCGTGCGGCACATATCGAGCAGGCGATCCACACCCAAGATAATGCCGATGCCTTCCCCCGGCACGCCCACCGATACCAGCACGAGCACAATCACCGGCAGCGAGCCGCCGGGAACGCCCGCGGTTCCGATGCCCGCCAGCACCGACGCCAAAACGACCGTCGCTTGTTGCGTCAGCGTGAGGTCAACTCCGAAAAACTGCGCGAGAAAAAGAACCGTCACGCCTTCGTAGAGGGCTGTGCCGTTTTGATTGGCCGTCGAGCCGAGAGTCAAGACGAAATTCGTAATAGTGCGCGGCACGCCTAACTTCTCTTCGGTCACGCGCAAAGCCGTCGGCAGCGTTACATTCGACGAGCTCGTGGAAAATGCCGTAAGAATGACTTCTTCGATGCGTGCGAAAAACTTCAGCGGACTGACTCGAATGATATACTTCAAAATGAGAGAATAAACGCCGAACATGTGCAAGGCAAGCCCGACAAGAACGACCGCCACATATTTTCCGAGAAGAAAAATGACATCCACACCCAGCCGTGCGGTCACGCTGAAGACGAGCGCCGCCACGCCGTAGGGCGCGAGCTTCATGGCAATGGCAATGATTTTCATGACAATATCATAGAGCCCCTGAAGCCAGCGTTCAAATACTTCCGTGCGTTCCGAACGCGCTAAGGCCAAAGCGAGGCCGACGAACAGAGAGAAAAACATCAGAGCCAGGATTCCTCCACCCTGATAGGTCTCGTCAAAGGCGCCCGCTGCATCGGCAAGCGGATTTTTGGGGATCAGGTCGAGCAGAGTCTGCACAAGGCTTTTCGCCTCGGCGGCTTTTTCCACGGCGGCTTGTGTCGGGCGGGTTGTGATGGTTGACATCAGGGCTACCCGGTCATTTTCCGAGAGGCCCACGCCGGGCTTCACGATATTGACCAGGGTGATGCCGATCAGAACCGAAATGGAAGTGACGATGACGGTGTAGAGGAAGGTCTTGAGTCCAATGCGACCCAAGCGACGAATATCGCCGAGTTCGGCCACGCCCAGTGCAAGGGCTGAGAAAATCAGTGGAATGACCGCCATGAAAATCAAGCGCAAAAAAATCTGGCCGAAGGGCGAGATGAGATTTCGGACAGCCCAATCGAGTGCGGGCTCATCCGGGAAGGCGGCGTTGCAGAGCAGACCCGTGATTACGCCTACCGCAAGTCCGAGGAAGATCTTCGTGTGCAGAGGAAGAGGTTTTCGCAAGAGAGAAGGCCTTAGCGTAAAAGAAGAGCGTTGCCGTCGTGGCGGCGCAATCGAGATTTACTTCGTCGCGGAGGCGAGGGCCATGCGTTCCGCTTCGGCAATGGTCGGCCGGATGCGCTTGAGTACAAGAAGCAACAGTCCCGCGGCTCCCACGGACGCAAGAGTGAAAATCAGAAACAGCGTGCTGTGGGGAATGCGCTCCCAGAAGCTGCCCGCCAGTCCACTCAAGTAATTGCCGATGGCCGTGGCGGTGAACCACCCCCCCATCATCAGACCTCGCAGGCGCGCGGGTGCAAGCTTATTTGCCAGCGAGAGGCCCATGGGCGAAAGACAAAGCTCGCCTAAGGTGATGACCGCATAGGTGGAAATGAGCCACGCGATACTCACGCGCCCGGTATCCCCGCCCGCCAACCCCGCGGTCGTCATGATCGCATAACTGCCGGCCGTCAGCAACATGCCAATACCGATCTTAGCCGCCGTGGAAGGCTCTCTGCCGCGCCGACGAAGTCCCAGCCAAAAAGCGACTAAGAGCGGTGTGAAGAGCAGTACAAAAAATGGATTGACGGCCTGCAAGAGTTCCGGCGGGAGCGAGGTGTTCGTGGCATCGCGCGCCCACCATGTCAAAGTCAGACCATTCTGGTGAAACACCATCCAAAACACAACGACGACAGAGAACACAAGAAGCAGCGCGACAATGCGGTCGCGCTCCTGCCGGGGGGTGAGCTCAATCTCTCGAATTTTGTGGCTGGCTAGGTTCACCGTTTCGCCCTCCACCGTGTGACGGCGCAGCGAGGCGAAAAGCGTCAGGGAGATAATCATGCCGATGCCGGCCGCTCCAAAAGCATAGTGCCAGCCATAGGCATTGCGCAGATAGGCGGCGACGAGGGGCGAGAAGAAGGCCCCGAGATTGATGCCCATGTAAAAAATATTGTAGGCTTCGTCGCGCTTCTCGGGCATGCTCCGGTAGAGATTTCCGAGCAGAGTCGAGATATTGGGTTTGAAGAGCCCATTGCCGATAATCAGACAGCAGAGCCCGGCGAAAAAAGTGGGCAGCGGCGGGAATGCCAAGAGAAAATGGCCCGTCCCCATGAAAACCGCGCCAATCAGAATGGCTCTCCCGAAACCGAGCACCCGGTCCGCTAAGAGTCCCCCAAAGAGCGGGCTGAAATAGACGAGCGCGATGTAGCCACCATAGATTTGTCCCACGGTGGCCGTGCTGAAGCCGAGACTCTCATTCATGTAAAGCGCAAGAATCGAGAGCATGCAGTAGAAGCTGAATCGCTCCCACATCTCGGTAAAGAAGAGCACCGGCAGCCCCGGAGGGTGCTTGCGTTTGGCATTTGTTGAAGGGGAAATCATCATACAGGGGTCTCCATGGTGGCGCGGGGAAATTCGAGGTTCGTCATTTCAAAGCCTTTTCTATCCGCAGGTGCAAACGGAGAATAAACCGCCTTAATATCCGAAATAACCGTCGCTTTGTCAAGCAGGAAATCCCAAACCGGCAAGGGTCTTCTCTCAGGGATTTCATGGCGCTCTCAATGGAAGGTTTCCCATGGCCGTTTATGGGAGGATTCGCTTGTTGAGTCATGCTCAGGATTCGGCAGGACGCAAATCCCCTTCTGCGTAGCGCCCAGCTTGCTGGGCCCTAATGCTGCAGAAGCAACCGACTCATATGCGTCACTGCAATTCAGGAAGACAACACCGCCCGAATTGGGAGACAATATTGCAGAAATTTCATAGCCCAGCAAGCTGGGCGCTACGATTTCACACCACCATTTGACAACGCGCAAATCTTGTTGAAAATGGCGCTTAGGTGGGACGCTCCCGCGTCACGCAGTTCCGCGCGCAGGAGCGTGCGTTCCAGTGCGGAAAAGAACAAGACGACCTTTCGAGAAAGAGCGGTAGCGCACGGTTGCATAAAAAAAGAACCCGGGAGAAAACTCCTGGGTCCTGTCGAATTAGGTTTTGCCGCCGAGGCAAGTCGCCCGAGCTCCCGGAATCTATCTAACAGCGCTCACCCGATAGAATTTCATGTCGTCCGCCAATGGCATAACGAGTTCATTGGTTTCTGTGAAGTAAGTCGGCGCAGGCGGGAAATCAAAGGGTTCATTGGCTTTGTAGACGGCATAGTAGTCTGCACCCGGTACAACTTCCCATCGCAGATGGAGCAAACCGGTCGCGTCGAGGACGAGCGTCAACTCCTGCGGGACGGGATGGATGACCTGGACGGGCGAGGACCACGCACCCGTGTTCATGTCCATAGCCAGAATGAATTCTTCCGCCATGAGAGGACGCATGAGCATGCATTCGGCATCCATACCTCCGACCATGTGCATCATCCCAAGCGGCTCAAAGAGAATTTCTCCCAGGGGATCTGTCGTCCACACGCCGATGTCATGGTCCCATGTCGCGTGAAGCATGGCGCTGATATCGCCTTCCCATGGAAGGGGTACTTGGATGACAGGTGTGAAGATGAGGAACTCATACCTTGGCAGCGGAAGACACGCGTCCGCGACATGGTCGCCGTTGTAGTCGGGGAGGAAGAAGAGGTCGCTATAGGGATAAATGCTCTCCCCAAGATGAATATCGAAATCGTTGACGGCAATGCCTGCTCCGTGATACGGGTGTGACCCCGCATCCACGCCTCGCATGTTCAGCAGCGGTTCGAATCCCGGCCAAAAGGCGCTGGCGTAGACCGAAACCATCGTTTCCGGGATCGAATCCGCATTCATATCTGCCATAGCGACGATCTGTTGGTTCAGGTTATCGAGGAAATAGTAGAGTTCCGTCTCATACGAGTAGGTCATGGAATAGAAGAACATACCGGGGAAATCGAATATACCGAGAGGGGCGACGACTTCACCGCGATATATATCAAGCAGAAGAAGCTGGCCGACGTTCAGGAAAGGCATTCCGCCGCAGACAAGACCCAAACAGTGCGAGTCGGGCAACAGGAAATGGTTCTCGAAGATGAGCATGTCCGAGGCACGCATCGGGTCAAACGAATAGCTGTAGTGAGCCAAGTCACCCAATTCAAACGACACGAACGAATCGCCTGCGGCTCCGCCCGTGGTGTCGTACAGGATGAGGCACTCGTGCGTTAGAGCGGGGCAAGTGTATAATAGGCGGCTCTCTCCTCCCGCCATGCGAACCGAGAAACTCTGATAGGCTTTCATCTCCTCCCAGTAATCTGTGTCCGTCCAATCCAGGCCGTTGGAATCCTTGTATGCCAGCGCGAATCCGTAGGCCTCTTTCTCCGCCACGGCGGGATTGGCCATCATCGCTTTGGTTTGCCTTTTGTGAGTGTATTCGTGGATAAGGATGGACTCCAAGTATTTCAGTCTGTTGGGATTCCATCTCACATTCCTGAGGAAATCTTCACTGATGTTTACCTGATCCCCCTCGGGAGAGTCCAAGCTATCCGCCTTGGTTGTGGCACGGGCGCGTTTCTTCCTGGGTCCTTTCTCGGCCTCGATTCCGCCGCGCCTTCTCAATTGCCTTCGCAAAGCGGCGGCAACACAGTCGGCTCTCAGTGTGCATGGTCGAGTATTCAGGGTGCACACGACCGTTGCCGGCGGAGGAGTTCCGATGCTGTCAATGGCACGGGCAATGGTTGTGCTTTCCGCCGGTGACAAAGGTCGGCCGATGATGCCCTCACTGCGATCCGTAAATTCAATTTTCCTCGGTCCGGTCGAAGGGATGTCTTTCGTTTGCGAGGCCAAGAGCATCCCGACTCCAATCAGGACCGGCACTCCCAAATAGATCCACTTTGCCATCTTCATGGTCTTTCCTCCTCGGCATTAATTGGCTGAGGCGAAACGGCTTTC
>JAZDIW010000380.1:0-3063 GCA_043804575.1 bacterium | reverse complement strand
CTTTTTCGCGCGGCTGTCCTTCCCCGAGTCCCTGACACTCCCTCTCCACTAAGCCCGCCACCGCCGCAACATCCACGATCAATTCTATTCCTCCAAAAACAAACCCCGCCCAAACAACGGGGTTTGTCAGCAGTCTGGGGCGACCTACTTAGGTCGCCTTTTTTTTGCCATGCAGGCTTTATGCCACGCTACATCCATGTTGACCGTCGCAGGGTTCTGTGCAACCTGCGGGCACTGACACTGCTCAAACTCAGTGAAGGGATTCTACTCAGATTTAGATTCAGCGCGACAAACGCCTTGGGAATAGCCTGAAGGAGATCGCTTATGTCCGGCAAGTTTCGCACTCATACACGGATTGGACTGGTTTGGGTTGCGCTAACAATGATCTTGCCCTTTTCACCAATCCAGCATGTTCAAGCCGCGGAGCAGTCTACAGGTCCTTACACATTATTCGCGCAAGGCGACAGGGCACTCGACATCCCCTTTGAACTCGTTGATGACATGATTATCATCCGAGTGACGATTGACGATTCGGTGGATGTCAAGTTGGTTTACGACACGGGATTCGGCAATAGTGGGGCAATTCTCTATGATCCTGAAATGGGACGACAGCTCGGGCTCAACTACTCTGGCAAAGTGAATCTGGGAGGCGGCGGAACCGAGGGGGGGAAATTCGCCAATATCGCCACCAACACCAAGCTCTCCCTCCCCGGCGTGACATTCGCGCAAGAAGTGCTTCTCGTTCTCGATAAGCCAGATAGCTTCATGATGAATCTCGTTTTTGAAGGTATTATTGGAGGAAGCCTCACGCGCTCCGTCGTTGTGCTGGACTACGACAAGTCTGTTCTACATTTGTATGATCCGGCAAGCTACACGCCGGACTCGGAAATGATCATCTTTCCTGTCACATTCTCTTACGGTATTCCGGTGATTGACGCGGAGATTGAGGTCGAGCAGGGCAATACGCTCGCCGTCAAACTGCTCTTCGATACCGGTGTGCCGGGCATGCCCTTGATGCTCTTTACATTCTCCGACAAGAGACTGCAGCGGCCCAACACTACCGTTGAGCTCCGTGGACAAGGCATGGGTGGAGAAATGATGGTGCAATTCGGACGGATTGCGTCAATGCGACTGGGGCCGTGGGCACTCCATCACCCTGTAACAGCATTTGTGGACAGTGAAGCCTACGGCGCTGCCACCGTGCTTGGGCAAGACGGTATGCTCGGACACGATACGATGCAGCGTTTCAAGGTTGCTCTCGACTATGCAGGAGGGCGAATCGGCCTCAGGCCCAACATGGGATTTGACCGCATCTATGAGCTCAATATGACAGGAATGGTGGCTGCTCCACTGCGGGATGGGACTCTTCGCGTGGATTATGTGATGCCGACTTCCCCGGCCGCGAACCAAGATATTCAAAAGGGAGACCTTGTTCTCAAGATCGATGGTAAGGACATCAGGGCAATCTCATGGGAGGATTTGAGGCGGATAACGACGCAAGCTGGAGAAAATATCACACTGACCATTGTCCGCGATTCTCAGTCGTTCAATCGGACTCTACTATTGCGGCGTCTGATCTAATACTCTCTTTGAAAGATTTCCATATCCAGTCTCTTCCTCGAAGAAGGAAATCTCAAAACGAGCAGCAGAGTCTGATCCGTACGCGCAGGCGCAAGCGATACGAACGCGCGAATTAAAAAAGAGCGACCCAAATGGGCCGCCCCTTTTCATATGGATTCCGGGTGGTGAAGGCACCCACCGCGACATTGGCAGACTTACTTCTGCGTTTTAATAGGGAAAGGAGGCTCCGGCGGCAAAGGCTTGGGTTCTTTCTTGATCTTGTCTAAGAGGTAATCGATGGCGTAATCGAGCTGCGGGTCTTTGCCTTCAAGGATAGACTTTGGATCGTTTTCGAGATCCACATCGGGGTCGGTTCCCCAGCCTTCGATGAGCCATTTTCCTTCCATGCCCCAGCCGGTGAATTCCGGCTGTGTGTACCATCCATTATCCACAAGAGGCTTCCCACCGCGGATGCCGACCCAACCACCCCAAGTTCGCTTGCCGACCACGGGTCCCAATTTCAGCCGCTTGAAGCCTTCGGTGAAGGTCTCTCCATCGCTGCCCGTTTCCTGATTGCACAGGCAAAGCATGTGACCGTGGAAACCGCTTGAAGGTCTGTGGTAACGCAAGGTGCCTGCTCGCGGACGACCAATGGCCCAGACGGAACGCTGAAGCATTCCCAAAATCATCTCCGCCACATTCCCGCCTCCATTGTAACGGACATCCATGATAAGCCCCGGGCGTTGGCATTGGGGGAAGTAATCGCGTCCCCATTGGGACAACCCATCGCCCATCATATCGCTCAAATGAACATAGGCAAGTTGGTCTCCGGCGCGCTTCTGCACATAGTCGCGGCGACTGAGCACCCAATCTCGATAGCGAAGCTCGTGTTCATCGTCGAGAGTCTTGATAATGTGGTCGCGAGCGCCTTCGGTCGTCGGCTTACTGTTGACCGTTACGACGATGGTCTTTTCCGCCTTGTTGACAAGCAGCCCCAAGTAATTCTCGTCCGCTCGAACCGGGCGGTTGTCAATAGCAATTAGATAATCTCCTTCTTGGATGCCCAGACCCGGCGCTCCGAGAGGAGAAGTGCACTTCTCATCCCAGGGATCGCCTCTGAGAATTCGCGTAATCTTGTAGTACCCGCTTGCCTTGTCCGGAACAGCATCTATTCCGAGTAGTCCCACGCCAATGCGTTTTCCTCTCGGCCGATCCCCGCCGCCGACATAGGCATGGCCGGCGCTGAGTTCGCCGACCATCTCGCCGATAAGGTCGTTGAGCTCGTCACGGTCGGAAATGCGCGCGACCAGAGGCTCATATTGCTTCTTGACTTTCAGCCAATCCACTCCGTGCATGTTGGGATCGTAGAAGAAATCGCGCATTAAGCGCCACGCTTCAACAAAAATCTGATGCCATTCGGCCTTGGGTTCCACTTCCACCTCGAGATCTTCGAGATGGATCCCCGCTTCGGGATCGTCCTCGTCCGGCTCGGGGGCTTTCGCC
>JAZDIW010000379.1:0-6922 GCA_043804575.1 bacterium | reverse complement strand
GCCCCTCTTTGTGGCAACAGTCAGGTTGACGTCCTTTCCCTTGCTGAAATGGGAAACAAGATTCTCCTTGAGCTGCTCGGATTCACTCGAAAGGAAGTAACGACAAATTCTCTTGAACATGCCGCGCTCCTCTTCAAAGAGAAGGAGAACCACTTCATCAACTTCATCAACTTCCTGCTCCGAAGAAATCACACCTTCCGCTTCATCGGCGTCCATCCAGAGTGAAGAGACCGGGCTGTCAATGTCGAAGCCGTGTTTTTCAGTCATGAGGTACTGCCACAACTCAAAAACCTCGCAGGGCACATACCTCACACTTGGAGAGGAGCCTTCCTTCCTGACTTCACACCTGACTAATTTCTCGCTCGCCACAGGTTGTTTTCCTCCTGGATTCAGAATGAACCTTCGAGCGGCAGTTTATTGAGAGGTACCTGTCTTGTCAACCAATAAAGATGAGTGCGGAATACACGTGCAAAACATGGATGGGGCCCGGGACGCAGTCGCCGGGATCTCTGTATTCTTGCAAGGCCGCGGTGTAACTGATCGGTGATCGGAGCGGCCATCGAGGTGTTGACTATCCATCAGAATAGGATAAGATTCTGACTTAGACGCAACCGTTTTCATCTCGTTGTGTGGCATTTCGACTGGAAGTCATTCGTGGCGCTGTACGGAGATAGGATATGACACAAAGCATGGAAACACTCGTCGGTAACGGCGTAGTACTCACGCTCGGAGATGACAACCGGGTCATCCCGGATGGAGCAGTCTACGTGAGTGACGGCACGGTTGCAGACATCGGGAAGACCAGGGGACTGAAGAAGAAACATCCGGACGCTGAATATCTCGACGCAGGCGGCAGGGTCATAATGCCCGGCTTCATCTGCGCTCACCATCACCTTTACAGCACATTTGCCTGCGGCATTTCCACCGAGCCGTCAATGAACTTTGTGGAGATTCTCGAGCACCTTTGGTGGAAGCTTGACCGCGCCCTGGGACCGGAAGATGTCACCTATTCCGCACTCATCCCGCTTGCCCGATGCATCCGCTCCGGAACTACGACAATAATAGACCATCACGCAAGTCCGGGCTTCATCCGTGGCAGTCTCGACCGCATTGCAGATGCGGTTCTCGAGGCGGGCATCCGCGCTTCTCTCTGCTATGAAGTCACTGACCGGAACGGAGAGAAGGGCGCACGCGACGGAATCAATGAGAATGCTGCGTTCCTCCGGCGTGCGAAGAGCGACAAGAGCGGCCGCCTTCACGGGCTGGTCGGGATCCACGCGAGCATGACTGTCGGACCCGAAACTCTCGATGCGTGTGTTAGTGCGGCTGCAAAGTCCGGCGAGGGCGTTCACGTCCACGTTGCGGAGGACAAGGCAGACCAGGAGCACTGCGAACGCGAGTATGGCCTCAGGGTGGTGGAGCGGCTGAAGTCTGCCGGCGCGCTCGGGCCGCGGAGTCTCGCCGTCCACTGCATCCACGTTTCGGATGCAGAAATCGATATCCTGCGCGAAACAGACACAATTGTTATCCATAACCCGCAATCGAACATGAACAACGCGGTCGGCGCGGCGCGAGTCATCGACATGGTAAAACGCGGTGTGACGGTTGGGCTCGGTACTGACGGCATGACCTCTAACATGTGCGAAGAGGTGCGAGCAGCGTTGTGGCTGCAGCATCACGAACATCGCGATCCGCGCGTGGGTTTCGTCGAGACGGCTGAAATGCTGGTCAAGACCAACGCGAAAGTGGCGTCGCGTTTTTTCAGGAAGGCACTCGGATGCATCGCCATCGGAGCGCCCGCTGACATCATTATCTCCGGTCACATTCCATTTACGCCTATCGGGCCGGATAATGTTCTTGGCCATATAATATTCGGAGTCGCCGCGGCGTCTGTGGACACCACGATTGTGGACGGAAGGGTCCTCATGAGGCACGGCGAACTCAAGACCATCGACTGGGAAAACGTGAGCCGCCGTGCTGCGAAGATCTCCTCCGCAACCTGGAAGCGGTTCGCGGAGCTCAAATAGCCGGCCCAATCATGACCACTACGGAGAGTTGATGACGATGAAGAAGAGACTGCTGCTCACCGATGCACAACTCGCGGCTGAGATTTCGCGCTGCGTTTACTGCGAGGAGAAACCTTGCCGGGAAGCCTGCCCTGCTCATTGCTCGGCCGCAGACTTCCTGATGGCGGCGAAACCGGGAAGCCCTGCCGATTACAGGCGATCTGCAGCAGCGATTATGACAATGAATCCCTTTGGCACGGTGTGCGGCCTGGTTTGCCCCGACCACTTCTGTCAGGCGGAGTGCTCACGGAAACTCTTTGACCGGCCTATCGAGATCCCGGCCGTGCAGGCCACGATTATTGAGAAGGCGCGAGGGCTTGGAGTCATGCCAGGATTGAAACCGGTTCGTACGAATGGCCGCAGGGCCGCCGTTATCGGCGCGGGCCCTGCCGGGCTTGCAGCAGTTCTTTACCTGGCACAGCGTGGCTATGAAGTCCATATTATGGATCGTGGGCGAATCGGCGGCGGGGCATGTAATGTCATACCTGAGCGCCGGCTTCCGCGTTCTGTTGTCAAGGCTGATGTGGATTTCGTTCTCTCCCTTCCTAATGTGACGTTTCTCCCGCGGACAGAAGTGCAAAATCCCGCAGAGCTCCTTTCGAAAAGCTTTGAAGCAGTGGTTGTTGCAGTTGGACTCTGGGAGCCAATTCGTCTTGGCATTCGCAGCGAAGATGCAGCTGTTCGGGGGCTTGACTACCTGCGAAACCCGGCGAAGTACAAGATGAATGGCGCGGTGGCTGTCGTGGGCGGCGGCGCGACCGCTGTGGACTGCGCGGTCACTGCAAAGAAACGCGGCGCTGAGCGCGTGGAAATGTTCGCGCTCGAGAAGCTTTCCGAAATGCCGCTTACTCCAAAAGAGCTCGCCGAGGTCATGGCTGCCGGGATCCACGTGAACGGCCGCGTGCGTTTGACAGGAATCACCGCTGGAAAGGGCATCACCGGCATCAGTACAAGAAAGGTCAGTCTCCCTGAAGGAACTAAGTTCCACCCAGGCAAGGTCAAGGATGTACCCGGCACGGATCAGCGGCGTTCGGATTTCCGCCATTTGATTGTCGCAATCGGGGCGCGATCCGGCCTGCAGGCCCAGAAGCGCAAAGGTGTTTTCTACGCCGGCGACTGCAGTCACGGGCCTTCGACTGTGGTCGAGGCATCGGCGTCCGGAAAGAACGCGGCGATTCGAGTTGAGGCATTCCTCACGGGGAAAGTTGCACCCAAAATTGCCCGCCCCAGAAAGAGCTATGTGCTCGTGCCGGGCTACAACAAGTTCCCTGTTCCACTTGAAACGGATTTCTTCGGACGACGCATTCATTCGCCATTTCTTCTTTCTGCCGCGCCGCCTTCTGACGGCTACGAACAGATGAAGCGTGGCTTCGATGCAGGGTGGGCGGGCGGAGTCATGAAGACTGCCTTCGATAACGTGCCAATCCACATTCCTGCCGACTATATGATTGCGTTCGACCAGGAAACCTGGGGCAATTGCGATAATGTTTCAGGCCACCAGCTTGTCCGCGTCTGTCGAGAGATTGAGCGGCTTGTGAAGGAATATCCGGACCGGTTGATCGCTGCATCTACGGGCGGTCCCGTGACCGGAGACGATGAGAGCGATTGCCGCGGCTGGCAGTCTAATACCCGGAAACTGGAATCTGCGGGCGTCATGGCAATTGAATACAGTCTTTCCTGCCCGCAAGGCGGCGATGGAACCGAAGGCGCCATCGTCTCGCAGAACGCGCGTCTCACTGCAAAGATAATCGATTGGGTAATGCAGATCTCAGATCCAAACGTTCCCAAGCTTTTCAAAATGACCGGCGCAGTGACGTCAGTCGCAGTCATCGTGAAAGCGGTTCGCGAAGTGTTGGACCACTATCCGGCGAAAAAGGCAGGCGTTACGCTTGCCAACACTTTCCCGGTGATGGGATTCCGTCCGGGCACGAAGATGGAATGGGAAGAGGGTGTTGTGTACGGTATGAGCGGGGCCGGCATCGCGCCAATAAGCAACTTGACGCTTGCAAGCGTTGCGAACCTTGGTGTCACGGTCTCGGGGAACGGCGGCACAATGGACTACAAGTCAGCCGCTCACTTCCTGGCACTCGGCGCAAGGACTGTCCAGTTCTGCACAGCTGTGATGAAGTACGGCTACGGATATCTGGATGAGCTCAACTCCGGGCCCTCGCACATGATGGCGGCGCGGGGAATGAAATCGGTTTCGGATCTCATCGGATGCGCTCTGCCAAATCCCGCTACCGACTTCATGGCGCTCTCATCGAAGAAACGAATCTCGTCGGTGGACGCCGATCTCTGCATGTCCTGCGGAAACTGTACGCGCTGTTCGTACTTCGCCGTCACCCTAGACGACGACCGGCACCCGGTCATCTCCGCCGAGCACTGCATCGGCTGCAGCATCTGCGTTCAGAAATGCTTCTCCGGCGCGCTCGCCATGCGCGACCGAACCGCGAAGGAAGCGTCTGCCCTGCGGGAAGAGTAAGCCCTATTATCGAGTCTTGTTAGGGCATCTTGTGCAAATCGACATATAGAAACCGCGATGTGTTGAATGTGTGGTCGATTCCGTCGTATCAGCGGGGCTGATCCCTCCCAGGGTTGGTCCTTGATCCTGTTCTGTTCTCGGCCATGCGTAATGGCTCTCTGATGATGTAGACCCACTTACCTGGTGTAACTGCCATTGAGTCCGTCCGCACAGGATATGGCAGGAGACTCGGAGGCCGATTCAAGAGCACGATAGGTCTCTCTTTCAGACCGTAGGTTGTCTGCCATCGGACAAGTCGCAGGAGATGCGCTCGATAGAAAGCATCCAGAGTGAGGTCGGGGCGTATTCCTTCCACATAGTGTAGATAGAACAAGACCATGATTTCGTCCCACCGTCCGGCAACGAGAGCGTTTTCGGGAAGAATCGCCATGACCCGGTTGCCGTATGCCCGTGGCTCCCAGTAGTGGCGCAGCTGAGGGATAACGCTGTAGATCCTAGGGGCTCCCTCTTCCACCACCCGCCAATGCAAGGGCCCCGGGGCCGAGTCGTACAAAGCTACACGGAGAATGTGGGGGGTCAACAGACCAACAACCAGGACTATGGCGCCTAAGCCAACCTTCGGTAATCTCGATGCAGGAAACCGGATGCGTAGAGCGTTGACCAAGGTCGCAGTGCCATGAGCGAGCACGATCCCGACAACGAATGTGAACGCCATCAGGAAGATTGGCACCATACGACCACGGGTGCAGACGACCGCAAATACTAGAGTGGATAAGGCGACGGCAAGGAGCAGAACACCTGCCGTCTTCTTCAACTGCCCGTATTTCGCAATCCCGAATGTGAACGGAATGAGCGCAATGGGGCCGAACCCAGATAGAAATTCCGTTCCACCTACATTGAGGAAATTGAGGATCAACATCCTCGGAGTGAGTAGAAAAAAGTTGGGAATCGATTCCCTACCAAACACCACCCAGGGAATACGCTCCCAAGCATCGTCGAAGGTAGCACTGCTAAGACCAAACTGCCCCGCGTCCAGGTTGACCGTGTAATTGAGATAATTCATGGGCAAATGCCTGGCGTCTGCCCAAAAAAGATATAGGTACGGCGAAACGCCGATCGCAAATGCGAGAAAAAGCAGCGGCAGGTAATGGACGATCCGCATGTGCTCAGGCCGGAGGAAGATCAGAGCCAGCGCCATCATGAGCACAGCTGGACCGAACGCGAGATGACCGGTTACAGTGAGTCCCAGAGCGAACGCAGCCTGGATAGCATCCCACGGACGCCGTGTGCGCAGATAGGTCAGCAATTTCAACATGGCGACGGTGAAACACAAAAGAGCGAGCGTGTAGACCTCTGTGCGGATGGATGACCACCAGAAAGTATATGTCGTTCCGTACCAGGCAGCGCCGACAAGGCATGACCAGAATGGCAGGCCCACCTCGCGAAGCACCAAGATACAGACAGCAATTGTGATGGCGCCGAAGAATGCACACATCACAGTTATTCGGTGAGCGAGGTCGCCACTCGGGATGTGACGGAAGACCCAACCTGCCAGGGTGAAGAGTGGATACCCACTAGGATGAGCGATCCCACCCTCTAGCGCGACAGCTTGCAGTTCTGCGCTGTCACCCATCATGACGCTGGGCGCGGCTCCCCAGAGGTAGAGAACAAGGAACGCCCCAGAGAGAATCAGAATCGCCAGGCCGGCTTTCAGGGTCAGTGGCGCGGGGTTAACCGACACTTTCAAGTCCCACAGATTCGGATGCTGTTAACAATCTGCACACAAGCCTTGGACACAATCGTGTTCGCAAGATTGATCCGAGGCGGAATGCGAGAACTATGAAGACCACTTGCATACCGGAGAAGAATACCGTCACATGATCTCTGGCCGCCGAAGACGTGCCAACCTGCGAATTGGAATTTGCTTCCCGTGGTCGCGAGGTTACTCCCCGCCGATTCTCTCCGAGTCTGGCCTGTGAGGATGCTTTCACATGTTGCTCCCAACCTATTGAGACCCAGCCCGGCCGATGACCTTTGTCATGAGGGAAGGAATTCGCCTTGCCTTCGCTATGGAGTATACCTTGTTAGAAGAACCGAACAAAGTCACGTGGGCAGCATCTCCGGAGGCGTCGTATCGGCCGTCCGGGGTGAAACATACCCACTGCTCGGGTCTTACGACCAAAGTCAGCATTAACGCTTGTCGGTCTATGTCATAGAAGTACACCCGGCCGTTTACCGAGCAGAAAATCGCGGTTTTGCCACCGCTAACTATGTGGATACTCTCAATAACGTCATCAGGGAACCGTACCGTGTTGAAGGTCCTCCCCGTCGCGATATCCACAAATCCAACCACGGGGTCGCCACAGCCCCAATT
>JAZDIW010000378.1:0-2041 GCA_043804575.1 bacterium | reverse complement strand
GCGATGAGCTCGGGGCCGTGCTCGTTATGCGAATCGTGCGATGTGAAGAAACCTTGTCATTTCCCGGAGCAAGCACGGCCTTCGATGGAAGCCTGCGGGATTGATGTTTTTTCGACCGCGCGCAATGCGGGATGGAAAATCGAAGTGGTGCAGTCGCTCACTTCGTGCTTTCGTCTGTTTGGTATGATTCTGATGTCGTAGATTTCGGGCAGGTCACAGACCTGCCCCTACTTTTTCCGCGTGGTAGGAGCTGCGGACGAGGGGAGCGGATTCGACATGACAGAAGCCGAGCTCCAAACCGACTGCGCGATATTCGGCAAAGACTTTGGGGGTGACGAACTCAATAACGGGAAGGCAGGCAGGTGTGGGCTGAAGATATTGGCCGATGGTGAGAAGCTCGCAGCCGACCTCGCGCAGGTCGCGCATGGTGCGGATGATTTCGCCGCGAGTTTCGCCAAGGCCGACCATGAAGCCGGATTTTGTGCGCATTCCAAGAGAGCTTGCGCGCGAGAGAAGCTCAAGAGAGCGAGAGTATTGCGCTTGAGGGCGAACGGAAGGATATAAACGACTGACGGTTTCGATATTGTGATTCAGCACATCGGGCGCGGCGTCGCAGACCAGATGCAGCGCCTTTTCATCTCCGGCAAAATCGGGAATGAGCACTTCCGCTTTGCAGGCGGGAACGCGCTGGCGGATTTCTCGAATGATCGCGGCAAAAAGAGATGCGCCGCCGTCGGGCAAATCATCGCGCGTGACCGAAGTGATTACGGCATATTTCAAACCGAGTAACTCGACGGCATCGGCGACACGCTGGGCCTCACCACAGTCCATTGGATCCGGCGCACCACTTTTCACGGCGCAGAAGGTGCATGCTCGCGTGCAGATGTCGCCTAAAATCATGAAGGTCGCCGTGCCTCGTTCCCAGCATTCGCCGACATTGGGGCATCGCGCGCTTTGGCAAACGGTGTGAAGCCGGAAATCTCGAATGGAATTTCGCACTTCCGCATAGCGGCCGCTGCCCGGCAAACGCACTTTCAGCCAGCCGGGTTTCCGATTCAGATCGATAGCTTTACGCGCATCCGCTGGAGGAATGAAGGGCATGTTTTTCGGTGAGAGTGAGGTGTTCGAGAAACCGGGCGACTTGCTCGAGTTGCCATCGAGGAGTGGAGGCACTGCCGGAAACGCCGACGACATCCTCGGGTCGGAACCAGCTTTGAGTGATTTCGCTCTCGTCCACAATCAGATGGGAGCGGGAATTCACTTGGCGGCAGACTTCAAAAAGACTCCTCGTGTTCGAGCTTCGTGTTCCGCCGACGAGGATGAGCACATCCACCTCGCGTGCGAATCGGCGCAAGTCCCGGTCGCGGCCGAGTACGAAACGGCAAATCGTGTTTTCGACAAGGACTTCTCGGCAACGCTCGCGCACCCAGGCGACGCGCTCGGCGAACCAATCGGCGGAAATCGTGGTTTGCGCAAGGACGAAAGTCTTGCGGTCGGAATTCAGTTTCCGAACATCGGAGTGCTCGAAGACAACGATGGCATCGCCATCGCAATGACCCACGATTCCTTTCGTTTCGGGATGGTACGGTTTTCCGATAATCACCACTTGCTCACCGGCGAGATGGTGAACGCGGGCGATGTTCTGCGAACGCGTCACGACGGGACAAGTGCCGTCAATGAGTTCGTAGCCCTGCCGCTGCGCTCGCACGAAAATATCGGGCGTTTCGCCGTGGGCGCGGATGAGAAGTCGCGGCGCATCGTCGGGTTTTCTTTCGAGGATGGAATAATCCGTGCTGTGCAGCCCCAGCATCTCGAGGCGGCTGATTTCACGCTCATTGTGAATCACATCTCCCACCGAGAGCACCGGCCTTTTCGATGAGCCGAGTTCGCGCTCTGCAATTCGCACGACGCGCTTGACGCCCCCGCAGAAGCCTGCGCGGGGATCCACTACAACCTTCATGCCGTTGCCCTCACCGGGCGAATCCCTCCGTTTTCCATCGTCACAAACGCGCAACCTGTCTCCATTTCTTCGGACACGACT
>JAZDIW010000377.1:0-2633 GCA_043804575.1 bacterium | reverse complement strand
ATTGCCAACGGAAGGCAGAAAAGCAAATATCGGTCAAAAACGCCGATGATACTCAGTGGCAGGAAATAGAGAACGCCTACGCCGGCAATAAAGAGGGTAATCGCTCCTCTCGTTCTTGTCTCGATATCGATTTTCCTTCGGAATAACCTCGATACTGTCTGGATTGTGAAGATGAGCGCAGCACTGCCCCCGACGATTCCGGCAATTGTGACGGCCAACCATAATCCGCGTGGAGCCCGGGGCAAATGGAGAAGGTCCAGGATGTAGACATCTCGCAGTGTCGGCGGACCAAGACCGAAATCATAGATCATATTCTGGAGCATCGGCAAAAGCTTTCCCGTCACAATCAGAAACGTGCCCAATAACGCCACGACAGCGGCAAAGGCTGCCATAGGTAGGCGTGATTTCTTTCCTTCGAGAGCAAACGGTTTCTGGCGGGTGAAGAGGATTGTGAACGGCAGCAGGAACAATCCCAAATAGATCACCGATTTTGCACTGGAACGAAGGATCATGTCGAGAACCGTGCGCGGCTCGGTGGTCAATCTCTTGAGAAGAACTTGAGTCTTCTCTTCGAACGCCGCAGGGATGTCTTGAACTTGACGCAGATAGATCTGAAAAGCAATCAGAACCAGCAGGGTCGCAACGAAGGGAATACACGCACGAACCAGGATTTTTTTGGAATAGCCGTTCCTGTATATATAGGCAGCCGCAAAAGCGACGGGCATGATTAGACCGAGTTGTCGAATGAGAGAGGCCACGACGGCCAGGAGGACTGCGATCCACAAATCACTCCTTCGCAAGTGTTTCAACGCGCGAATGAAAAAGAGAGTCGAGAGCATCGCAAAGGCAAAGAACGGAACATCCGTCATGAAAGTGTTGGCAAGGTTTACGAAGAGCGGATTTGCCGCGATGATGAACGTGCCCCATCGAGCGATGCTTCGGTTTGCTCCGACCTCTCGGAGCGTCTTGTAGAAAACGAAAAGTGCGAGAACCGCCAACAGCAAAGTCGAAACGCGCAAAGTCATGAAGGAGAATCCAAAGAGCAGACTAACCAATGCTCCCCAGAGCACATGAGAAATCAGAGTCATCGCCGGCCAATCAAGCAGTTCCAGGGTCCCGCTGGTCACCAAGGAATGAACCGGCCGAGCATACGACCAGTCATCATTCAGCGGAAAGTCACCGATGGGATTGACGAGGGCAACCATGGCGACCCAGACAAGCAGAATGATGGCGAAATCTCTTGTGTATTCAACACGCATGACAGAATTCCGGTGGGAAGAGGAGACTCACGGTTGCCGTTGATCAGAGTGTGGAATGTGTCGCTTCGTTTTGGGCCGCCTGGCTGACTGGCCAATCGCCTTAGGATTTGTCAACGGTGAGAGCTCTGTGCGCTTTCCATTTCTCAGCCACATAGGCAATTCCTATCCCCACAAAGCCGACGAGAAAGGGAAGCGCCGGAAGTTTGAATCGAACCACGCCCAACGCACCGGGAACCGTGACGAAATAGAGGGCTATGAGCAAACAGAAAGCTAAGAAGGTCCGATTGAAGCGTCGCCAGGCCACGACGAGACCCACCGCGAGCGCAAGGTAGGTGATGAGCAAGAGAGGGACAACGGCCGCACCAAGGAGTATTTCCATCGGGGATTTTTTTGTGAAGAACTCACGAATCATCGCCAAGAAATTCGTGGGAATGCCCAACCCGCGAGAAGGCCGATGGAGAACATGGGCAAAATCGCTTGTTCCCAGGTTCGCAAAAATGAAGATGGTGCCCTTTGCGTGGGCGATCGCAAAGCCAATGGGATCTCGCAGGATATATCGGAAGGCCAATTGTCGCCAATAATCCGCTTTCTCCATGAGATTCATATTTTCGGGATGGAGTCCCTCTGCGGCCATGAGCAAATCCGCCTCGGCGAGAAGCTCGGCACTCGTTGTTTCGAGATCCTGATGGCGCTTTGCGGCTTCCATTGCACCGACATTCAGCGCAAGAAGATCCCATGAATCAATGTATGTCAGAGTCGCTCGCCCAGAAATC
The DNA here is from genome assembly GCA_043804575.1 of bacterium. GTDB lineage: Bacteria > Electryoneota > RPQS01 > RPQS01 > DYHQ01 > JAZDIW01. The sequence continues at coordinate 601 of JAZDIW010000377.1, read as the reverse complement.
CCATGGTTCCGCAGGAGCCAGGGGGAGACAATCACGGCAAAGGCAACGATCAAAATCGCCGAGTTTGCGAAAGCGAAGACCCGTCTCTTCCGATAGATGACAAGAGTCAATACTATCAAAACGAGCGGTAGATACAAAGCAATCGGGCGAACAAGCGTCGCCAAACCCAGAGCAAATCCCAAAAGGCCGTGTTGAAGGAGTACCGTTCTGTCTCGGCCATGAGATAAGATCGTTCCATAAACATATAAAGCGACGACCAATACGAAAACGAACAATATCTCTGTCAGAAAGGTGGACGCATAGAGAATCAGAAACGGGTCTATCGCATAGAAGAAAGCCGCAATATGTGCGACCGTCCCGCTCAGAATGCGGCGCAATGTGAGAAACAATAGACAGCACGACACGCAATCCAGGAGGATTTGCACGACGAAAACGACCCACGGAACCTTTCCGAAAAGGGCGTAGATCCCGGCGACGAACAATGGATAGACCGGTGTTCGCAGAGGATCCGGTTCGGCACTTGCACTTGCGGCAAAGCGATGGTGGTCCAGCAGGGTGCACGCAAGCTGATGGTATAGGGGCGAATCGTTGAAAGTGAGTT
>JAZDIW010000376.1:0-4880 GCA_043804575.1 bacterium | reverse complement strand
GCTGAGGCTGACGGCATCCCAATTCGGCACCACCGCTCGCAGAATGCTCGCCGTCGTCTCGGTAATGGGGCGATGGTTGCTGAGAGCGGAACCCTGTTCGTGCACGCGAAGCTCGACGCTTTTCAACACGCGGATTCTTTTCTGAAGGGGATTGTATTTGGCCGGACGGATAAGAACCGTCGTCAGGGAGACTCCGCCCATAATCTGCCGAGGAGTCACTTCAAAGGAGATTTCGGGGAGGTAGTCATCCTGCATCGCATAGTCGGGAGCAAGCACTCTGCTATGCTCATCTTCCATAGCGGGTGCAAGCTCATAGGTGCCGTCCAAATCCATCCATTCTTCCGAAACCACCTCGAGCCGGGGGTCTCCATCCGTGCGCAGAGCCAGAAAGCGGGAGAGGATGGGAAGCTCGGCCTCTCCGTCGGCGCTGGCCATCAGTTCATCGGGCAGACTCACTCTCTGGAAGGTTTGCCCGTTTTCCGTGAAGGATTCCAGCGTGAAGCCGGGAATGACGATATTCATCTGCCAGCTTGAGGCGCTCTCGCGCTCGATGCTTGCGACCGGCACTTGATCCGAGATGGGTGAGTTCACAGGCAGCCATGCGGCCTGACTCCCCCCCAAAAAACCCATCAAAGAGAACACCAAAACAAACAACCCATTTCTCATCGATTGAACCTCCTCAATCACCACTCACATCATGTGTTTGACTGATTCCAGAAATTGGTATGTTAACACTCAGATAGCCTGAAAATTCTCCAAGTGACAATAAAACACAATTTGTTTCACTATCCGCACGATGCTTGAATTCCCTAATATCCGCGGAAACTCTTGAAAAAATAAAATAGCGATTTTCAGCGATTTATTCAAGGTAAAAATTTGGCCCACATCTCCTTTGGAGCTTCCTAAGTTGATTTTATTCAGGAGGATGGAATTGTGCACCTGAATCGCGCGAAGCTCGTTGGATTGTCGAAATCCTCATGCCTCCTTTCATCGAGTATTGCAGCCCCATGCAAGCAGACCATTCGTTGCAAATGGTGCAAGTCCCGAGCAAAAGAAAGAGGGATTCCATATTCCTATTCTGCCAAGTGAGCAACAACTCAAAATTTCACAGCTGGACATATACCCATGCAAACTCGAAGCCAAGCAGGCGTTCTCTACTCATGCGGGGATTGCCAGAGGTGTTCTCGTGTTTCGGCGACCAAGATACTGCTGAGTGCAATCAGGGAGATGAGGTTCGGAACGGCCATGAGTCCATTCGCAATATCGGCAAAAGTCCAAACGGTCCGAATGGAGACGAGCGAACCGACCATCACCGCGAGAACCCAGAGCCATCGGTAGGGTCGAATGGCTTTCGTTCCGAACAGATATTCGGCCGCCTTTTCGCCATAGTAAGACCATCCCAAAATCGTGGAGAACACGAAGCTCAGCAGAGCGATAGTAAGAACGATGGGGCCGAAGGTCGGTATGGCGCTGAAAGCCTGCTTGGTCAGGGCGGCTCCGTGAAAGCCCGCTGTCCAGAATCCGGAGTTGACCAAGACCAATCCGGTTATGGCGCAGACGACGACGGTATCCCAAAAGGTGCCCGTGCTCGATACGAGAGCTTGGCGGACGGGATTCTTCGTCTGCGCCGCCGCCGCCACGATGGGCGCGCTGCCGAGTCCGGATTCGTTGGAAAAGAGCCCGCGGGCAACTCCATAACGCATCACTTCTCGAACGCTGGCACCTAAGAAACCGCCGACCGCCGCATGGCCGGTAAACGCACTTCGGACAATGAGTGAGATGGTGTCCGGAAGAGTATCCGCTTTCAACAAAAGCAGCGTCACACATCCAACAACATAGAAGACCGCCATGAAGGGTACAAGTCGTTCACACACTCTTGCGATGGATTTAATTCCTCCGAGAATCACGACGGCTGTGAAAAGCGTGATGATTATCCCGGTAATCCATGTTGGGGCGCGGAAGGTCTCGCTGGCCATCGTCGAGATGGAGTTCGCCTGCACCATATTGCCGATGCCAAAGGCCGAAATCGCCGTGAACAGCGCAAAGAGCCCGGCGAGCCATCGGCTCTTCATGCCGCGTTCAATGACATACATCGGGCCGCCCGCGAACATCCCTTGCTTCGTCTGAATTCGGTATTTGACGGATAATAGGGCTTCGGCATATTTCGTCGCGATTCCGAAGACGCCGGTCAGCCACATCCAGAGCACGGCTCCCGGTCCTCCTGCAGCAACCGCCGTTGCCACGCCGACGATGTTTCCTGTGCCGATGGTCGCGGCGAGAGCCGTCGTCAAGGCGCCGAAATGACTGACATCTCCTTCTCCCTCGCGTTTTCGCATAAAGGAAAGGCGGATGGCTTTCAGAATATAGCGTTGGATAAAACGCAGGCGAAAGGTGAGGTAGATGTGCGTGCCCATGAGAAGAACGAGGAGTGGAAAGCCCCACACCAAATCGCTGACTTGCCCGAGCCAAGTTTCCAAAGTCTGCATCGGATGCCTTTCCGGTGTCAAAATTCGTTCACAAATCTACAAAAGAAAAGCGCCGGTGTCAAACCGGCGCAGAACAGAGAGGGCTCTTCGGCCTTTGCGTCGTCCCGAGGAATCACATGAACCATTTCTTCATGTGATGGACCGCGTCGCCGAACTGGCGCATGAAATTCATCTCATCCTGGGACAATGGGCCATCCTCGAGTGCCTTCAAGTTCTCGTCAAGCTGCTTGACATTCCTGGGTGCCGTCAAACAGACATCCACATCTTCATTCGAGAGCACGAACCGGTAACATTGGCCTGCAGTGGGAATGGGTCTGTCCTTTGGCCACTTGCGTGACCGCCGCAGCAAATAAGTCCATCGAGTGGCGGTGTAGCTGATGAGTCCCGGATCGTGAACTTTCAGATGCGGAAAGATGTCCTCCTCGGCGCCTCGGTGGGCCGCGTTGTATCGAATCATCAACGCGTCCAGGATGCCCTCCTCTGCCAATTTTCCAGCGAACTTGCGGTCATGCGTCGAAATGCCAATCGTCCGCACTTTGCCTTCCCGGCGAAAACGGCAGAGCTCTTCCTTGGCTTCATCGGGGAATTGCTTGGGTTTCAGCACGCCGAGGAAAAGAAAGACATCAATGTAGTCCGTTCCGAGCTGACGCAAGCGCTTTTCGAGAGTCCGGCGCAAATTCGGGTATCCCCAGACGAGATTGTAGGCTCCGGTGGCCACAACGAGATTCTCTCTTTGCGTTCGAAAGACATCCCGCAGGACGCGCGTCACCTGGCCGTCAATGCCGAAGCAGAAGAAGAAATTCATTCCCTTGTCTAAGGCTCGATAGACGGTCTTCTTGCCCGGGCGATAGGTCGCCGAAAGTCCCAGGCGGTTCACCCGGATTCCCGAGCTTCCGAATACCGTCTGTGTGAAAGTGGATTCCATAGCAGAAATCCTATTCCCTGACCAGCAGCACATTCACGGCCTTCACAACCACCTTCACCGAATCTCCGACTTTGAGGCCGAGTTCCTCCAGCGAATCAATGGTCATTACCGACGCCATCGGTGACTGCGCCGGAATCTCGAGTCGAACTTGGCACATCATCGTGCCCTTTTTGATGTCGACAACTTTCCCCGTGAGCTGATTGCGCGCTCCGTACTTCATGGGACGACTCCTTGTCTTTTTTGTCCACGAGTTTTCTATTCTCCACGCTTGCCCTGCAATTGATTTGTGGCTGCATCCAACACAGGATCTTTCCCCGTTCGCACATCCTTCACCGTCGAGCGAACTTCAATATCGGGCAATACTCCCACGCCCACAAATTCCTTGCCATCCGGATAGAAGCAATGTGCCGTGCAAACAAACGCGTTGCCACCTCCCGGCAGAAAGAAGACGAGCGAAAACAATATAAGGAGAGTCAATGAAGCTGCCGAGATGCGCCACATGGCTTGGCCTCCATGGATGGAAGAACTGCTACGTACGAGCATTCGTTATAAGATGATAATGATTATCATTACTATTGACCACTGCGAGCACGAAGCAACCATGCGATCCACTCACTGACACCGGCGCCCGTCTTGGCGGAAATGGGGAGGATGTCGATTTGTCCGTTCGTTTTTCGGATATTACCTTTGATGCGTTCGATATCCACTTCCAGATGTGGGGCGAGATCCATCTTGTTGAGCAAACACAGATTGCATTCGCGAAACATGAGCGGATATTTCAGCGGTTTGTCCTCGCCTTCCGGCAACGACAAGACGACCGCTCTGCGGTCTTCGCCGAGATAGAACTCGGCGGGACAGACTAAATTGCCAATGTTCTCAATAAAGAGGAAGTCAATCGCGGAGAGATCAAGGTGTTTCAGTGCGGCTTGCACGAGGTGCGAACCCAAATGGCAATCGCCTCCGAAAGGTTCCGTGTTCGCTTGCACGACCGGAATGCCAAGAGGTTGCAGGCGTTCGCTGTCCATCGTGGAGGTAATATCACCTTCAATTACGGCGCAGGAAAATCCGCGTTCTCTCAATGCAGGAATCGTCTTTTGCAGGAGCATCGTTTTTCCGGAACCCGGAGAGCTCATGATGTTCACGACGAAGACGCCGTGCTTGTCAAAAAGGGCGCGGTTTTCTTGTGCGCGCAGGTTCGATTCCTCCAAGACATCACGAATGATCGGGATTTCCATTTTCACCTTTCTCTTCGTTTTGAACCGTGATCCCTGTCAGCAGGATTCCTCGTCCACGCAGAACCTCCACATCGCCTCCGCTGCACACTGGGCAAATGAACACCGGCAGTTCAATGCCAAATTCATGACTGCACGCTCGGCAGCGACAAGCTACATCAATCTGCTCAACGCACAGGTTCGCATTGGGAAGGCCACTATTTCCCTTGATGGCATTGAAGACGAAAGTGAGCGTGT
>JAZDIW010000375.1:0-4464 GCA_043804575.1 bacterium | reverse complement strand
ATCATGGCCTACATCAAAGAACACAACGACAATCCGAAAACCTTCACCTGGACGGCGAAAGCGGAAGACATCCTTGCCAAAGTCGCCCGAGCTAAAGCTGCCCTCGATAAGTTGCAAACAGAGTGAGACAGTAGACTAGGATGTAACCCCCATCGGAGGTTTGCTGCACAGAATTGAAACCATCATCTTCATCTCCTCCGAAGCTACGCAACCATAGTTGCGCACCATTTGCGTCTGTCTTGACAAGAAAGGCGTCATAATCCATGTCACCATAGTAAAGGCTCCAACCTGCAGCGATATATCCTCCCTCCTGTGTTTGCCTAACACAAGAGAACTCAGAAAGGCTGCTGTACGGGTATGTACAATCCCAAACGACATTGCCATCAACATCCGTCTTTACCAACCACGCGCTCACATAAGTGAGGCCCGCCAAGATGTAACCTCCGTCTGAGGTCTGTGAAGCAGATCGGCAAAACTCCTCACGGTTCCCCCCAAACGTGTTGCTCCAAACACTGTCACCGTTTGCATCTGTCTTCAGCAACCAGAAATTGCGACCGCTTGCGCCAAACGATTCCGTATTTCCTGCGAGAATATAGCCACCATCCGAAGTCTGCTGAACTGACCAGCATGCGTCCTCGCCAGCCCCCCCATAAGTCCGACTCCAGAGGCTGTCGGGTGGGCGGGGTTGGGCGATGGCAATGGCGGATGGAAGAGTGATTGCCAAGAGGATTTGAACGACATTCCATGCTTTCATTGCTTCCTCCTTCCGATTGAATAGGCAGTGCTTGTCTGTTTTTCCCAGTGCTGACATATCAAAGCGCGCGTTCGCTTTCGCTGTCGAAGAAATGGCAGCGAGCAAGGTCGAAAGCGAGGCCGAAGGGTTTTCCCGGATGGGCGACGGTTTCGGCAGGCAGGCGAGCCACACCCGGCAAGCCTTTCAGGCTGAAATGCAAATAGATTTCGCTGCCCATCGGCTCCACAACTTCCATCTGGGGCTCAATGCGCACGGCACTCGCAGCGGCGTCGCTCGCTGCAGTAAAATGTTCCGGTCGAATGCCGAGGATGATTTGCTGTCTTTCGCCAAGTCGCTGCCGAAGCTCGGGCGTCACAGGAGTCTCTTTGCCGGCAAACTTCAAGATTCCATCCTGGACATCGCATGTGAAAAAATTCATGGCGGGCGAACCGATAAAACCGCCCACGAAGCGATTGGCTGGATGTTGATAGAGGTTCATCGGCGTATCCACTTGTTGCACGACACCGTCTTTCAAGACAACAATTCGATTTCCCATGGTCATGGCTTCGACTTGATCATGCGTGACATAAATCATCGTCGCGCCGAGGCGCTGGTGCAGTTTGGCAAGCTCCGTGCGCATTTGGACGCGAAGTTTCGCGTCGAGATTCGAGAGCGGCTCATCAAAGAGAAAGACTTGCGGATGGCGCACGATGGCGCGACCCAGCGCCACGCGCTGACGCTGACCGCCCGAAAGCGCTTTCGGTTTGCGCTTCAGAAAATCGGCAAGCTCCAAAATTTCGGCGGCAGCATGGACGCGCGATTCGATTTCCGCTTTGGGGAATCTGCGCATCTGAAGACCGAAAGCCATGTTCTCATAGACGGAAAGATGGGGATAGAGGGCATAGTTTTGAAAGACCATTGCAATGTCGCGGTCTTTGGGCGCCACATCGTTGACCACGCGTTCGCCGATGAAGATGCGACCTTGTGTGACCGTTTCGAGGCCGGCAATCATTCGCAAGACGGTGGACTTGCCGCATCCCGACGGCCCCACGAGCACGACGAACTCACCCTCCTCGGCCGTGAACGAGATGTCTCGCGCGGCGACCACGCCCCCTTCAAAAACCTTGGTAACTTGCTCTAAAACAACGCGAGCCATGAATCTTGTTCTCCCTTGGTGCAGAGGTCTTGCGATTTTCAATCACGGGCTGACACATTGATCAGCCCCTACAACACGATGCAGTGCTATTTGGGCGGCCAGAAGGCAGAGTCGTAGACGCGGCTCGTGCCGTCGCCCCCACCGCCGACCCAGCGCGCGGCTTCTCTTTCCACAGCGCGGAATTCTCCGAGACCGGCGCCGCCATGGTCGTCTTGCGCGCCAATGAAGATCGAGAACTTCCATTGGCTTGGATCACCGCGAAAGAGACGACGCGGCAGAGCGAATCGCACTTCTTTTTGCGAGACATCGCCGATGGGATAGCGCGGATCCGTCGGAATGTATTCGGCCAGAATCCTGCTCTGACCATCGGTCACGCGTAGGCCGCCGCCGACATAGACGAAACGGTCGGCTTCATAGCCCACGGGCAGTATGACACCCGCATTGGCGCCGATGACTCGCGAGCAGGGATTCTTCTCGGAACAATCCCCAGAGCGAACTGCAATCGCGGCGAAGGTCAATTGGAATCCATATTCGGGATGCCAACCGGGTTGGACGAGATTTCGGAGACGCAGTGTGAAGTAGCAATACTCTTTGTCAACCCAAAGCTCGAAATTGGTCAAATCGAGAATGCCCTGTTCAAAGTGAGACTCGGTCGGATAGGTAAAATCGCCGTCACCGACATCATCGCCTTCAGGGTCATTGAGAGAAACAATGAGTCTTGCACCCGGATTTCGCCGCGTGACTTCTTCTCCAAAAAGGCGCTTGTGTTTCGGCTCCTGCAACGCCTCAAGCCCCTGCCGAATCGCGGGCGTCAAAAAATGGAGTTCATCCATCGGCTCTGCATAAGGCCACCCGTCGAGAGCCGCGGGCGTGGTTGGATAGCCATTGACATCAATGGCGGCTTTTTCTTTCCTCCATACAACTTCCAGAGGCGCGGTTCCCTGAAGCACTCCCCGCACTCCATTGGGATAGGCGAAAAACTCGAGAGGAATAGGTTCACGCGGAATCTGCGCGGCCTGCAGCACAATGCGCACAGAATCAGGGTTGGAATTCAATGCGATTTTTACGGGAATTTCTCCGAAGAACACTTGTGCCTCGGTATGTCCCCATTCGAAAGGCACGCGAGGAAATATTCGCCAAAGCGTCCACTTCTCGCCACGCACTTGAACCGGACGGATACCGAGGAAGTCTTGATAGAAAACGCGACAGAATTCCGCCAGCGACCAGGCTTGCGACACGCAGCCCGAAGGCCGAGGTACGGATTCACCTTCTTGCGGAATCGCGTCATATAACTCCGGCAAAGTCCCGACCGTTTGGCCATGAAGAATTTCATTCATTTCGACCTGAGCGATTTGCCATGCGAGCTCCCCATGGCCTGAAGAGATGAGAATGCTTTTCACGGGACCGGAGAGCCAAAGCCAAACGGTGCCGTTGTGGTAGGCCGCGTCTTTCGGATAGTTCGGATGCATATGGAACGGATGGAAATTCTCCTCATCTTGCGCGAGCGAAGCGACGCCATAAGGGTAGGTGCATTTTTCCACAACAGTACGCAAGACGGTTTGCGCAACTTCTTCAGAAAGCAAGGGCGTCAGCGGCACAGTCAGAGCGAAAATGTGATTCGGCCGCACCTGCATATCGGGAGAGCCGTCAGAATTCAAATGATCATAGAGACCCAAACCATCCGGACGAACGAAGTAGCGCGCAAAATTCTCTGCCAGAAGTTCGCGTGCATGAAACCATGTCTTGAATTCATCGTCAGGGATCTTCGTCGTGCAAGTAGCCGCCATGCGCAGCGCGACATCAAACGCGGCATGCCAGAGTGCCTGAACTTCGACGGCGCGGTCACCGCGGGGAGTCCACGCGCCTTCGGGACCGACGGCATCCATCCAGGTCTCCGCATCAGCATGACGGACAAACCCCAGCGAATCCATTTGCGCAATGGCACCTCGAAGTGCAAGGCGCACGGCACCCTCCACTTGCCCGGACTTTGAGGAAGGCTCGGAAGCCACGAGCATTTCCCAGAGCTCCCAGTCGCCGGAATAGAGACCATATTCATAGATTTCCCGAATCCACCAGGGCGTGCCATCGGCGGTGTTGAAGACGATTTCATCGGGGCGCGCGCGATTGGGAATGCGGCCGAAAGTAGTTGAAGCAGAATCCTTATCTTGCCATTTAGCGAATTGAAGCAGGATTCGGCGAGCGATATCATAGTTGGCAGTTACGAGAAATGCGCCCGCAAAAGAGATAAAAGCGTCGCGCCCCCAAGCTTCGGCAAACCAAGGGAATCCCGCCCAAAGCTCGGTTCCGCCCGCGGCCTGCAAATCGACCAGAGATTTCTTCGCCCAGAGAAGCGCGTCCGCCACCGCCGAATTCGAACTGTGAAAAGAAGAAACGGAAAGCATGCTGTTTAGAGAGTTGCGACGATCCAATGAACTTCCGCCGCGGTCGGCAAGCAGCGCTCTCGCCGATTTCAGGGCTTCCTCTTCGCTCTGACCATACGCAATCGTCCAGTTCGGGACAATCGTGTGATCGCGCAGTTTTCCATAGAAGGGCTCAAACGAAAAGAGACTATCGG
>JAZDIW010000374.1:0-23311 GCA_043804575.1 bacterium | reverse complement strand
GGGCTCATTTCAAAATCGGCGAGAAAATCGAACATCTCCTCATCAAAATCGCACCGGATCTGGAGCACTATGAAAGCATCGAACGGCACCACCCGGCCGTCGAAACTCTTGCGATGGAAGAAAGCAAATCCCTGAAATTCGAGCTGGCAAAGCCGATGTGGAAATGCTGGTGTTTTGTGAAATATGTCGTGAAGGGCACCGTCAAAAAATTGGAAGACGGCCAGCAGAATCCCATTTGCGTCGGCGAGGTGGATATTTATGATGTGGACATCTGGTATTGCATCGTGGCATTGGCCGATTCCATCATCGAGCAGATACGAGACGGTCTCATTGACATCGTGAAGGATCCGCCACCCGAGATCGAGGTTCCTCCTCACGGTCCGTGGCCTCCGGACGGCGATGATGATTGGTGTGGGACGAAGCCTCCCAAGCCTTTCCCACCCCGACATGTCAACATCATGAAGGAATTGAATGCCCTGCCGCCCGAATGGGCGTTTGCGAAACAGCGTTATGAAGCCCTTCCGACGGCGAAAGTAAGAATGAACGCAGCCCTGGACGAGATGACAGTGATCGAAAAACGAGCCTACCTTGATTCGGAAGTGGTCGAGGGTGTGAAAATCTCACAGCTTCTCTACTGCAATACGGCGCAATTTCGAAACCTGTTGATTGAGAAATTCCAGGCGTTCAGGTTCTTTTTGTGCTGGTATCCGTGGTTGTACTGGCTCTGGTGGCCCTACTGCGGGTACAGCCTGGAGAAGCTCGGCACTGCCACGCTGAAGCCCGACGGCAGTTTTTCCAAGATCGTATGGCTCTCGGTTTGCCGCCATGACACACCCGACCTATGGTTCGTCGTTCGGCAGAAGATTGGCGGCGCGGAGCGTGTGATCTATGCACGCCATCCGGTGCCCTGCAACACGCATTGGAATCACCCAAGCGGTCAACCGGTGCACTTGCTCGTCTATGATCCGCTGGCGGTCTCCTGCCATCAAACGCCCCCCGTGGACATTGCGGAGCCCTATGTCATGCCTATGGGGATTTATGAAGATGAATGGTGGCAGATTCATCAGGCGCATATACCGTCTCCCGTCAATCCGGCGACACCTCTGCCTTCCCAGTGCGGGCTCTTCAATCAGACGGATCCCTACGGCACGCGGTTGGACCTGCGGATGGAGTTGCACCATGATTTGCGCAATCTGTTGCCGCCCAACAATGGTGTGAGGTTCTACCGCTGGTCGTATCGAAGACACGGCACGACGGATTGGATTCATATCAATACGCCGATTTCGCACCGCTACATCACACAGGTTGGAGGGGATTGGTTCATCGCTTCCGAGGATTTGGGACCGAAACCTCCCGTGGGAGGCGAGGCGAATCTTTTCTCGGTTCCCAATCCTGAATGGGCATGGTTGCATAACCGAGATGACCTCGCCTTCGCGATTTGGAACACGGGGCTTCTCGCCGACGGGAAATACGACCTTCGATTGGAAATGTTCGATAAGAACGGGAACAAACTGAAGCCCTCCGCTGCCGGATTCAAGTTTGCCTTGCCAACAGCGGCTATCGGCATCGTGAACGATTCGCTGTATGTGGAGTCGGACGGGAGTCTTATTCTTCATGTGCATGTGGACAATCGCAAGACCGTGGCGGATATTCAATCCATTGGGCTGGGAGGAACGCCCACTCTCGAATGTCAGTTCCTCGAATACCAGAATTCGAGTGACGCGGTGAATATCCAGTATGTTGCCTACCATCCCAATGACTTCTTGGATTCGTACAGTCTCGCGGTGAAGCGCGGAATTTCCGGAACCACCGTGGCGTCGAAGAGCTCGACGATTCCGGCCGCAACTTCAACGACCGAATCCTATACTTGCCAATATCTGCTTCGGAAGGTCGGCTTGCTCGGACCCTTTGAGCAATGCGCATTTGCCGTCGAACTTCATACCTATCCGCGCACGCGAGACGGTCACAGCCGAATCCGCGATTATGAAGACCACGACACCTCGGCATTCGCTCTGACGAAGAAATGACGAAGGATTCGCGAGGCGAAATCGCGAATCTCCCTTCACAGGACGGAACGGTAAGGAGCGGATTTTCTCAAAGTTGGGGGGGAGAGGGAATCCGCTCCGTCCTCGTTATATCAATAGGGTTATGAGATAGTTTCATAGGAGGAAGTTCAATGCGAGATTCAAAAATCTCCGAGCGGATTGCCGAGCTCGTTCGCCAAACCAAGGACGACCGCGCTCGCGTCCGAAAACTCGTGAATGCAGGCCGATGGCGGGAAGCCGAAGAGAAGCCTTTACGCTCAACTGGCTAAGGTCGCCCCGCCGGGTGCCGAGGCGATTGTGGGCACCACGGTGGACCTGCAAGGCGTCTGTTTCCTAACGGAAGGCACACAAGTTCGGCGCGCCGTCGCTTATGTAGAGGTCAATGATCCGCGTGAGTCGAAAGTGGCAAGCGGCTTTTTGGTCAGCCCGAGCCTTTTTCTGACCAATCAACATGTCATCTCCGATTTCGACGCCGCGCGCGGCACGCAGATTACATTCGACAGAGAGATGGACGAGAACAATGTGCCGCGATCCACGACGACTTATCTGCTTGATCCCGATGCCTTCGCCCTCTTCTCATCGGAAGGTGAACTCGATTATGCATTGATTGCCGTTGGGCGACGCAACGCCGGAAGCGGCGAACTGGACGAGTTCGGATATTGCGTCTTGTCCGACGCTCAGGACAAGCATGTAATCGGCATGAATGTGAACATCATCCAGCACCCCCGGGGCTGGCCCAAGATGATCGCCATTCGCAACAACCTTCTCACTCACCGCACCGACAGGACCTTGCTCTATGAGACGGATACTCTCGAAGGCACCTCGGGCTCGCCCGTGTACAATGACTACTGGGACCTCATCGCGTTACATCACTGGGCTCAGCCCTTTCTCGAGCGCCAAGATGATCAGGGCAGAGACATTCCCTCCTGCGTGAACGAAGGCGTTCGCATCAGCGCCATCTACCGCGATCTCCAATCCCGGCTGGAGTCGCTGCCGGACGCTCAGAAAGCGTTGCTCGGCGAAATGCTGTCCTATGCCAACCGACCGCTGACGGTCTCCGGCTCCAGGACTCTTTCGCCTCCGAGACCACATGTCCGTTCGTCCGAGAGCGTTGATCTAACCGGTTCAAGAAGGAGAATCAACATGGAAAAGGCGCCGGATTCCAATGAACTGCGCACCACGATTCCGCTGGAAATCTCGATTCGCATCGGTTCGCCCGATGTCGGTCGCACAGCGGCGACGCCATCGGAGGCACCGAGGCACGCCAAAGTCCTGACGCGCGGTGCGGAAGCCATTCAGATTGATCATGACTACGGCAATCGTGGCGGATACGATCCGCAATTCATCCCCGGCGCCAATCTGCTGCTTCCCTCGCCGAAGGCCGCCCTTTCGAAGCAAGTGGCTCCGCTTCACGCCGACCAGCCGGATGCGGCCTCGGGCGAGCTCAAATACGAACACTTCAGCGTCAAGATGAACAAGAGCAAACGCATGGCCCTGTTCACCGCGACCAACATTGACGGAGCGACCTACCTTGAAGTCAACCGCAAAACGGGGCAGGTCGTATCCGGCGGCTCCGAAGGCGAGACTTGGTTCAAGGATCCGCGAATCAGTGCGAGCTATTTTCTGGATCAAACTTTCTATTCCGACTGGTCGCACTACTTTGATCGCGGACACCTGACCCGCCGCACGGACCCGACCTGGGGCACCGAGGACGAGGCCGAGCGAGCCAACGGCGACACCTACCATTTCACCAACTGCTCGCCCCAGCACTTCCGCTTTAATGAGACGACGAAGTACTGGCAGGGAGCCGAACGCTATGTTCTTGAGAACGGTCTGCTCGAAACCGAGTCCAAGAAGCGAATCTCCGTCTTCCAAGGACCACTCTTCGACGACACCATTGATTGCTGGTCGGACGATGTGCAGATCCCGTCATCCTTCTTCAAAGTCATCGTTTGGATGGGTGCAAGCGGTCTGAAATCGGTCGGCCTCATCGTGGATCAGTCCCAGCTTATGTCGGAAACGCGCAAGGCGCTTGGCGGCCCCAAAGAGGTCGCTTCCGTGGATGTTCATCAGTGGCGCGTCGCTGTTTCGCAAATCGAAAAACGAACGGGGCTGGACTTCGGTCAGGCGATTCGCAAGGCCGACACGATCACTTCGAGCGCTCAACCCACCGTGGGCGAGGAAGCCGGGATACTGCTCCATTCCTTTGAAGATCTCTTGAAGTAAGCACCGACCAAACAGCGCAGCCGTCCGGCGAGACCGTGGCGGCTGCACTGTTTCTTTGTGCAAAGCCTCTCGCCTCACTCTTCCAAAAGCCATCCTCATATCTAATTATTTGTAGTTCTTAACATTAACCGTCGCTTTGAATATTGGATGGATGCAAATTCCTCTTGACATCGGTTCCGCCCGAGTATATATTAAAAGTGCTGCCAAGGTGCCTCCGTGAATAGGGAGGTTCGAGGTGAGATTGTCGGATTACCGGAGAAAAAGCGATGCTGACCCAATCGAGGAGGAAGACAAGATGAATCGGTTGTCAGAAATTCTCAAAGTTGCTTCTCTGCTTGGCCTATTCATCGCACTTGCACTTTTGCTTTCCATGAACGCAGCGATTGCACAGACGGAAAATGTCTTCACACGGGGCAATGTCAATGACGATTTCAAAGTGAATCTGGGGGATTTGGAGTATCTCTACGCATACCTCTTTCAGGGGGGACCGGAGCCACTCTGCATGGATGCGGCGGATGTGAACGACAACGGTGCCGTCGATAATGCCGACTATGTGATGTTGCAGAATTATCTGGTTGGCGGCGGAGCGGAACCGATGGCTCCGTTCCCGAATCGCGGATGGGATCCCACAACGGATCTCCTTCGCTGCAGCTATCCGACGCCTTCTTTCCCACCTTGGCCCGGGCATCCTCACGACAATATCACGGTATGTTGCGCGCTCGGCAGTCAATGACCGCCGAACATCGCCAGAGACGGCTCCGGAGGAGCCATCATCAGTTGGGTGGATTATCGGTGGCATATTGCGCATGACACTTGCGATCTCTATGCGCAGCGCGTTTGGGCCGATGGCGTCTTGGATACACTGCCTTTGCCTCAGTCGAATTGGATTGGACGACCGGCGTTTGAACGCGACAGCGTGAATTATCCCCTTTCCATTGCGTCCGGTCAGCAAGGAGGCCCGCAACCGGACATCAGTGGCGGTTCGCGCATCATCGAGGACGGTGGCGGCGGAATCTTTGCCGCGTGGCATGATTCTCGAAGCGGACAATTCGAAATCTACGCGCAGCATATCACGGGCAGTGGCTTTCCCTATTGGACTGAGGGAGGAATTCCCGCATCGAATCTCTCGGGTCTTCCGTCGTCGCAGCAGTACCCGGTGCTCGCAACCGATGGCGCGGGCGGGATTCTTGCCATCTGGCAAGAACAAGCCGTGATGATTCCCTACAAGCAAATTCGCGCTTCTCGCGTGACCTCGGCGGGAATGGTGGCGTGGGAAATCGGCGTATTCGGCACTTTATGGGATCAGCTTCAGCCTTTCTGCATCTCGGACGGCAGCGGCGGTGCTTGGGTTGCGTGGGAGGATCGAACGAACACGCTGACGGGATATGACATCGCCGTGGCTCATATTACGAATGCGGGTGCCGCAAGTTATCAGAGGCTGGCATTGCCCGAGAATCAATGGATGTGCAAGATTGCGTTGGATGGATATG
This sequence comes from bacterium, assembly GCA_043804575.1. GTDB lineage: Bacteria > Electryoneota > RPQS01 > RPQS01 > DYHQ01 > JAZDIW01. Next base: position 17,550 of record JAZDIW010000374.1, on the reverse strand, counting down.
GGGGAGTTTTTGTGGTGATGGTGGGCAGTTCGGGGTCGGACGCCGCAAATATCTTGGCTGCGCGTGTTCGGAGCGACATGTCTGTTGCATGGGTAGTCACCCTCTGCAATGCCACCAACAGCCAACAGGCGCCGTGGATCGTCGCGAGCGAAGTAGGCCGGGCGATTGCGGGATGGGTGGATCCACGTAATCCGGCCACTTCATCGGATATCTACGCGCAGAAGGTTGACACGGCCGGCAATATACTTTGGGTGGCATGGCCTCAAGGGCGACCGATTTGTACGGCCTCCGCAAGCCAGTCTATTTCCTTCCCGCATAATCCGTGGATTGCGGCCGACGGAGCAGGCGGCGCCATTCTCGCTTGGGAAGACTATCGGATATCTCCCGGCGGTGTCTATGCGCAGCGCGTGGATGGCTTCGGAAATACGCTATGGACGAACAACGGCGTGCTGGTCTGCAATGTGAAAGACGACGGAGGTTGGGGTGGGATCGTCAGCGACGACCACGAAGGGGCGATTCTCTGCTGGTGTGATTATCGTTGGACAATGGATACGGGATGCAACATTTATGCACAGCGGATTTATTCGGATGGCTCGCTGGCAAGACCGGAAGAAGCGTGCGAATTCCTTGGCGTCTGGAATTCCGATATCTTCTCGGGAATGGGCGTGGTGGCTGCATGGGATATGGAAAAGGAAGATTGGTGCCTTTGCTCCAGTCCCAATCTGCCGCTGCCGCCCTACTACTGGTGCCCGCAAGACATCGCGGGAACCATCGTCGTAGGGCTGTCAAGCACCGTCGGTGATTTCAACTATGCCCTGCTATGCAACTGCATGGATATTGGCCCTGCCATGGATCCCCATGTTTATTATCGGGGAATGGTTCCACTTCCTCAACCGACAGCCGTTGCATGCGATGATCGCGGCCCTGAGGTTCCCCAAAAATCTTTCTGGTGGGGGGATCAGATGAATCAGCTTCTGCTGCACACGGATCTTTGGGGGAATATCTTGCATGGCCCCTTCTCGGCCGAGGATTTAGGAATTGCAGGTTTCCCCGTGACGGGCTTGACAAAAGACGAAGTGAATCATCACCTATGGGCGATTTGCCGCGGTGATGCGAGCGGGCAAGATGTCTTCTACGAATTCAACATTGTCAATCCTGCGACACCTACTCTGCTTCAAGGGCCCATTCCGGTTCTATGGTCGGGTGGAGACATTTCCGGTGCGGCGGGACTGGAGTATAACAATGTTGTGCATCGTCTCATAGCCATCAATCAGACTTCTCAGACGGCCGAATGCTTCCGTGACAACGATCCGCCATTTGCAGGCATGCCTCCGTGGCCAGGTGTTGACTTCATTAGTTTCTGTGAATTGCTTGAAGCCAGTCGTCCGTTCGGTGTTGCCGTGAAGGATGGTCGAGGCCCCGAGCGGCGAGGAGTCTTGGAGGTCATTGATCAGACGGCAGCCGGAACTTTTCCGTTGCTTGCGTTCGAACCGCCCTGTGCTTTTCCGGGGCCGTGTCCGGATCCCGATAGTTTGGTTGTTGTGGTTCAGGATGGAGCGATTGCGCTGATGTGGCCTCGAGTACCGCAGGCCGTTGGCTATAATGTCTATCAGGCGTCCGAGCCGTTCCCGACCGGATGGCTTCACATTGCAGCGACTTCGGATACGCTCCACATCTACGTGCCGCCTGCGCAGGAAACCAAGAGTTTCTTCCATGTCAAATCAGTCTGCGAGGAAGGAGGGGAACCGGCTGCGATTCCCATGGACAATCATCGCTGCAAGCGCTGAAGGCACAAGCAGCGATGAAGAAAGCCCCGACGATTCGGTCGTCGGGGCTTTTTCTTTTCTCGGATGGACAACTCTATTCACCGAGCCGGTGCTGCTTGCACAAAGATTTGCTTGTCGAGTTATCTTCCGTATTCGGCAGGGCGCAAACCCCGTCTCGGGAACAATAGGAGAGATGCAGAGTGCGTAGCGCCCAGCTTACCGGGCTGAGTGCCGCAGGAGTTTCCCCGCGCATTTGCATCCTCGCGATTGGGGAGAGGTACAACGCCCAAATTCATGGACATTATCATAATAGGCGACTTTAAAGCCCAGCAAGCTGGGCGCTACGAGCTTGAACAACACTATTCGGCAACACGCAAGCCGTTGTGAAGACGGCACTATTTCGGCGTTCTTTGTCGAGCCAAATCGCTTTTTACTTGAGCCAAGAGGGCTTTGTGGTCGGTTAGATCTTCCCCGGTGGGAGCCAATTTCTCCAAGAAGGGAATCATTCGCTCCGCATTGTCGAGGAATGCGAACTCCAAGAAGAAAAAGAAATAGGCATTCGCTTCGAGGAAATTCCGCGGCGTCGCGTCTCGCAGTTTCGAAACCGCCCGATAGGCTTTCTCTCTCTGCCCCAATTCCAAAGCCAATGCGGCGATATTTTGAAGATACCGTGGGTTCGTTGATACCTTCGATGCATTCTCCAAATAGGTCAGAGAGGTTTTCGGATCTCCCCTGCCGACCGTCTCGGCCAGAATCTCCCACCCATAGGCGGACCTTTCGGGATGAACCGAAAGCAGAGTCTCGAACCGTTTCATGGACAGGTCGGCTCGATGATTGACGATGATGAGTGGCAAGGCGACTGTAAGCAAGGGGACGAAAGCGACACCGGCAATACGACGGCGAAGCAAGAGGCTTGGTTTTACCTTGGCCATCGCATAGCCCGCCCAGATGTTCAACGGCAGAAACATTGTTGCGAGTAGATCCCAGTCGCGCGCCATTCCCAACTCCGGATCAAAGACAAAGGCCGCCGCAAGACCTAACAGGGCGGCAAGCGCCAGGATTTGAAAACCGGCATCACGGCCAAGATCGCGCCGCAGCATCCAGGCAGTCAGCACGAAGAAAGGCGCCAAGGGAGCCGCGAGAATCAATTCCCAAAGGAGATCCGTGAGATGATGAAGTGAGAGAAGAGAGTATCCGTCAAAGGTATGCGCCGGAAGGAGAGGTAATATCCATTTGACGCCGTCTCGCAGAGGCGTCAGTAGATAGATGAGAAGAAGCAGAGCGAAAATGCCCGACAGTGAAAAAATGAAGTTCTTCGCCGTGAGCTCGGTTTTGCGGAGGCGCAGGACTCCGGTAAAAGCAATCACGGGAAACAGGATAAGCGACAGATAATGCCAGAAGAAAAGAACCGGCACAGCGGCGAGCAGAGGCCAAAAGGGAAGCGAGCGCTCCTGAATGCCGGCGGCGGCATAGAGAAGCAGGAGTGTCCAGATGGCCACGAGCAGCGGATAGCTTTCTATGTAGCCCGCAAATAGAGTCAGCGATGCCGAAGTGAAAAGAGGCACACCGAGAAGCCACCGGTATTCTGCCGGCATTTTGAGACGATGCCCAAATCCCATGAAGGCGAGCAGAATAACGACCGCGGCCAACACTGAAATCACTTGATAGAGTGTTTGACTGTCCAGACCGCTGAGCAACCGAATGGAAGCGAAAAACACGAGACCCAGTGGCTCAGGGCGATCATAAGTCCAGACGGGAAAACTCGAAGCACAGTGTTCCGTCAGACCGATCAGCAGCCAACCGTCGCCCAAGAGAGGAAGAGCTTCTCGCAGAACAAACAAACCGACCGTAAGAGCGAGCAGAAGGAGCCACGCATATCGTGAGAAGCGTTTCAAACCGGGTAACTTGGCAAAAAAGCCGAGGAGACTTGCAAGAAGGCAAACCAATGCGAGCAAAGCAAGGCCCGATTTTAGAAAGGGAGAAAGATAGGTAATCGAGGAGATGCCCCACCAATCTTTTCTATCCGTGGCAATCGCCAGAATGAGCAAGACGAAGAGTAAGCCGGCCGCCACGGTAACCGCATGCGAGGTAAGGTATTGGGATAGACGCTTCATGAACAGACTATCACTTACGGAATCCGGATGGAGCGAGCCGTGTCTCCTATGACTTGCGCCAAAGTCGAGATATGGCGATTCAGGTCTTCGCCGGGAGGACAATACTTCTTTAAAAAAGAGAGCATTCGCTCTGCGTCTTCAACGAATCCGAACTTCAGGAAAAGCACGTAATGGATGCTCGCTTGCCCAAAGTCCGCGGGTTCGATGTCTCGCAGTTTCACCACAGCGGCGCGTGCCCTTTCCGGGCGCTCATAGTGCATCGCCGCAACCGCGACATTTCTCAGCAAGCGAGGATTGCCTGAAGCGGCGGCCGCGCGTTCCAGACAACTCAAACGCCCATCCACGTCGCCTCGCTGAGCCATCAACCCAGCGAGAATTTCCCAGCCATAAGTGGCTCTTTCAGGATGATTCGAGAGGGTGTCTCGGAAACGCTTCTCGGATAGCTCGATGCGATGGTTCACAAGTATCAAGGGCAGGGCGATGAGCAGGAAAACAGCGATGACGGTTCCTGCGATTCGCTCAAGAACGAAAGACGGCAGCTCCACTTTCGCCAAAGCATAACCCGCCAGAAGATTCAGGGGGAGGAGCATGATCGCAAGAAGGTCCCAGTCAAGCGGCATGCCAAACGCAGGATCAAAGACAAAGGCGGCGGCCAAACCAAGCAAAGCGGCGAGTGACAGGATTTGAACACCACCGTCTGTCATGAAATCTCGCCGAAGAAAACGGGCTGAAATCAGCAAAGAAAGCGCCAGAGGAGCCGCAAGCAATATCTCAAAGATGAAATCGAAAATGTGATGCCCGGAAAAGAGAGCATAACCATCGGCCGCAATTTTTGGCGAAAGCGCGATGAAAAGCCTTGTCCCGCGACTCAGCGGTGCTATTAGGTATAGAAGGAAGAGAATTGCCGACAAGCCCATCAATAGAAGCAGGAGGTTCTTGGGCAAGAGCGCAGACTTCCGAATTCGCAGAGCACCTGCAAGAGCCATCGAAGGAAACAGGACCAGGGATCCATAATGCCAGAAAAACAGAACGGGTATTGCCGCAAGCAAAGGCCAGAAAGGAAGACGCTCCGTTTGAACGGCGGCGACAGCATATAGGAGAGTCGCCGTCCACAGAACACTTAGCACGGGATAGTTTTCAACATACCCGGCAAACAGCGCCAACGAACCCGATGCAAGAAGCGGCAGACCTAAGAATAGGCACTGCGTGACGGTGAACCGAAGCATCCGGCCGAACAAGACGAACAGAGCCAGAATTCCCACGCCCGAGAGAACGGAGAGAAGTTGATAGAGGACGAGACCGTCCAGGGTGGTGAGTTTGCGAAGGATGACGAAAAAGGAAAGTCCAAGCGGTTCCGGACGTCCGAAGACCCAATTCGAGAGAAGAGGGGGATTGGCTTGATTGATTCGTTCGACAAGCGGCCAACCATCGCCCCAAAGAGGATAACCTTCCCGAAGCAGAAACAAGGCAACGCCCAGAACCGGCAGGACAATCCAAGCGTATCTCGTCAACCACGGGAGCTTGGGCATCTTCGAGAAAGCGCCGGCCTGACCGGCGAACAGCAATCCAGCCGCGAGAAGAACAAGACTCCACTGGAACGCGGGAGAAAGATAGGCGATTGCCGAGACACCCCACCAGCTCTTTTTGTCAGCCACAAGGACAAAGACAATCAGCACCAAAAGCAAGACGGCGGCGAAGGTGATGATCTTCGCGGCGTTGGAATGGGGAGAGGGATTCATAAGTGTGGGATATTTGGCACGGAGTGTTTCCAATGTCAAGTGGGATTTCACAGGGCTTCCATCGCCAGGCGGTCAGGAAGAGAGAAAAGGCTTGCGAAAATGACCTGCGATTCTTATATTATCTGCGCCACAGACGCTGCCGCTCTTTGGGGAGTCGTCTAATGGTAAGACAGCGGACTCTGGATCCGTCAATCGGGGTTCAAATCCCTGCTCCCCAGCAATCACGCAGTTGAGGCCGGTTCTCGCCTTGGGAACCGGCTTCTTTTTTTGTTCTTTGATGTTGGTGCGTTCGCTGACAGGAAGAACTTCTGAGGCACGATGCAGAATGCGCTCTGTCTATTCGCCTTACTGTGCTTTCTCCATCTTGGCCCAGGGATCTCGCAGCGTCACCGTTCGATTGAAGACGAGCGTTCCCTTGGACGAGTCGGGATCCACGCAGAAATAGCCCAGCCTTTCGAACTGGAATCGGCTTGCGGGGGCCGCGCCTGCCAAACTCGGCTCGATGCGACAGGACTTCCGTATCTCGAGGGAGTTCGGATTCAGGTTGTCTTTGAAATCGGCACCTTCCTCTTCGGGATCTGCTTTGAGAAAGAGGGAATCGTATAGACGCGCCTCCGCCTCGAGCGAGTGAGCCGCAGAGACCCAGTGTATCGTTGCCTTGACTTTGCGCCCATCGGGCGGCGCGCCATATCGAGTCTGCGGGTCATAGGTGCAATGCAGTTCGATCACCTCGCCTGTTTTTTCGTCCTTGATGACTCTATCGCATCTAATGAAATAGGCATACCTGAGGCGCACCTCACGACCCGGGGCGAGGCGGAAGAAACCTTTCGGCGGCTCCTCACGAAAATCGTCCCGCTCGATGTACAAGATGCGTGAAAAGGGAATTTTCCGTGTCCCCATCGTGGCGTCTTCCGGATGATTTACGGCATCGAGATCTTCGACCTGCCCTTCCGGATAGTTGTCTATGACCACTCGAAGCGGCCTGAGCACGACCATGACGCGCGGGGCGCGCCGGTTCAAATCCTCGCGAACACAATGTTCAAGCAGCGCGATGTCAATCACACTGTCTCTCTTGGACACCCCGACGCGCTCGCAGAAAACGCGGATGGCCTCGGGCGTGTAGCCGCGTCGGCGCAAACCCGAAATCGTAGGCATTCGCGGATCATCCCATCCGGCGACATTCCCTCCTTCCACGAGTTCCAGAAGCTTTCGCTTGCTGAGCACCGTGAAGCTGAGATTCAAGCGGGCGAACTCGATTTGCTGCGGATGATAGAGCTTGAGTTCATCGAGAAACCAATCATACAAAGGACGATTGTTTTCAAATTCCAGTGTGCAAATGGAATGCGTGATTCGCTCAATGGAATCCGAAATGCAATGGGTGAAATCATACATGGGGTAAATGCACCACCGGTCGCCGGTCCGGTGATGCGTTGCGCGCAGAATCCGGTACATGACGGGGTCGCGCAGGTTCAGATTTCGGGAGGCCATGTCCATCTTTGCTCGCAGCACGCGGGAACCGTCTTCAAATTCTCCGGCGCGCATCCGTTCAAACAAATCCAAGTTCTCTTCGACGGATCGTGCGCGATAGGGGCTTTCCTTGCCGGGCTCGGTCAGCGTGCCGCGATAATCGCGGATATCCTCCGGACTCAAATCGCAAACATAGGCTTTCCCCGCCTTGATTAGCTGCACGGCGTGCTGATAGAGTTGTTCAAAGTAATCCGAAGCGTAAAAGAGTCGCTCTCCCCAATCAAATCCGAGCCATCGAACATCCTCTTTGATTGACTCCACATATTCAATGTCTTCTTTACTGGGGTTCGTGTCGTCAAAGCGCAGATTGCAGAGCCCACCTTTGTTTTCCGCGGCAATCCCGAAATTGAGGCAGATGGATTTCGCATGTCCGACATGCAGGTAGCCGTTCGGTTCCGGCGGAAAGCGAGTGTGGACGCGCCCGCCATACTTGTTCGTGCGCAAATCGTCTGCAACAATGGCCCGGACAAAATCCAGGGAAGGAGTGGAATCGGTTGGTATCCCACGTTCCTTCCTCTTGTCATCTCGAATGGGCTCTTGACCCAATTCAGCGTCTGGCGATTTCATAGCCGTTATCGTTCCCTTATTCCTATAGGAATATCTACGGAGGCGCCATGCGAGCTACACCGAGACCTCTTTTCGCTTTCGCAGCCGCAGGGGCCGGGCCGCATCGGTCACCGCTCCGATTTTTGCAGCGAAGGGGCTGCGAGCGGCAATATCCTCATCCGTGATGATATGCACATCCAGCAGTTTTCCCGCCTGCAACCCTGTGCGAAGGAAGTTCATCTCACTCAGGCACAGACTCCAGCCCTCCAGCCATTGTTCGAGCAACTGCCGCTGCTCTTCGATTCCATCGAAGTGAACGAGCAGATCAATATCGCTGCCCGGGCCGGCCGTGGCGTTCTTGGCACTGCCGAAAATATACATGGCTTTCACGCCAAAATGATCCGCGTCGAGATGTTCGGCGATGCATTCGGCCATCCCCATTCGCCAGCGCCAGTGCTCTTCAATCGGTTGTTCCTTCCCAGCGGGTTTCTGATCCCTTAGCGCTTCCTCCATGGTTACATGAGGCAGGGCGAGCAGTCCCATGGCTTCGTCCCTGTCGGCATTCATCAGCACGCGCAGCACTCTCCCCTTGGTGGATTCCGGGATATCAACAACTCGTACAGCGTCAGCCAGGAAGGCGAATTCCGGCAGGATTTCGGGAAGAATGTTATGAGCGGTATTCAGAAAGCGTTCATTGAAGATAACATTGGGATCATCCGGGTAGAGCGGCAGATAACGAATGGACGACTCCACGAGGTCCTGGAAGAAATGGGTGCCGAAGGAGAGATCCGGCAGATAGTTTCCGCGCTTCCGGGCAATCTCGATCAGCACGGCCGCATTGCTGATGTCCGCGTAGGTGACGCTCACTCCCAGCTTGATGTCGCCGCGACTGCCCCAGCGCCCCGGTCCCATGAGGACAAACTGCCGTTTGGGGAGGACTTTATTCAGTTGGCCCACACAGCGACCGACTTCTTTCAAAGTGGAGAGGTCACTGATTTCGTTGTATTCGAGCGGATCCACATAGACAATGTGCGTGCATTCCGGCACTTTGCCGTTCGAGACATAGCGGTTCGCGGTAAAGACGATCTGTTCGCGGGAAACATCGCGCGGAATGGGCGAGGGCGCGGTATCCTTGCCATAGACTTGCGGACGGCATTGCAGGAGATAGAAATTCCTTCCGTCGGAAGCGAATTCAATGTCCACCGGAGTGCGCAGCTTTTCCTGCAGCACTCGCAGAATGGTTCCCACCTGCTTGACGAACGGAGTGCGTGAAATCAGCCCTTCAAAGGTTACACAGAATTCGGTGCGCCTCAGATCCGTGGTCAATCCGGACGGCACCTGCAAATGATCCCCGTCACAGGTCGAAATCACTTGATTCAACCAGGGGATTTGATGGCCATACTCGCGGAAGAAATCCCGAACATCAATGGTGACAAAGGCATTGGCCTCGAGGTCGATCACATCCATTTTGCGCGGCGAATAGCGCACGACCTCTTCGGTGGTGATGTTGACGCGAAGCCCCGGCTGCCCGGGGGTAAGCAGAATCGGATAATCATCGCTCAGGCGATCCACGGCCCGCGTGCCTAATCCCGGTACGAGCCGAATCAGGCCGTCCTCGCGGCGAATGCGCGGGGACCAGCGGAATTCATTGTTGCTGAAGGCAACGCCCGCATAGGCCGGGAGAAAGTAGCGTCCGACACGCGTGCCGACGACTTCTTGAATCATGATGCCCATTTCTTCGCGGAAATCGAGCAAGCCTCTTTCGTGGCGGTATTGAATCGGGTCCGGGCCGAAGGTGGACGAATAGACCTCGGCAATCGCATCCATAAGCGCTTCGAGTCGCTGAGGTTTCGTTCCCTGGTTCGCCAGAAAGAGACTCTTGTACTTGCCGGAGAAGGGAGAGCCGAATCGATCCTCGAGAAGACTGGAACTGCGCACAATCAAGGGGCGATTCTGGAAATCATCCAAGGCCATGGAAAGACCTTGAACGACTTCCGGAACGAGACTCGAATGCTTGAAGATTTGCACAATTTGCCCGTATTCCCGGCGGATCTCATCGATCTCCCGGTACTTGTGTTCGACAAGTTCTTCCAGATTGTTGTGAGTGATGAACCGGAGCTGAGCATCGGAGGTGATATACCAGGTCCTCGGAGTCAGCATGTTTTGGAGAATCTCTTGCTCCCGGCTGGTGCGCTTTAGAATTAGCGACGCTAGGAAGAGTCCCGCGCTCTTTCCGCCGAGTTTGCCGTGACTGTCCGTGGGGAAGATGATCCGATGCACGAGGTCGTAGAAATCGCTGAGCTCGACATGGTCTTTGGCGATGTTAATGTATTCGAGTTGATCCGTGAAGAAACGGCTGATGAGCGCGACTCGCACTTCCTTGTCCGTTGACGGGGCAAGTTCCACGCCCTCGGCGGCCAGATGATGGAATCTGCGGACGGCGTCCACGATTTCCCCGATGCTGGTGCTGAAACTCTCCAACGCCATCACCAGGAAGCTCGATTTATCTTCCTGAATCCATTTCTGAATCCACGAGAGGATTTCCTGATCACTGAAGTAGGTGGCCGCGATATCGAAGATTCGACTGCTCAGCTCGGCCGTGAACTCCACCGAGCGCCGCCGCATCGGTCGGTTTTCGTCTTGAGGCAGAGAGGAGAGAGTGGAATCTTGCGTCATCTCATCCTGAAGAGATTCCGCCTCCCGGATGCTGCTGGAACAGAGTCGGATGAACATCTTGCGGCTGATGCGACGACAGAGATTCTGGTCCGTGCGATGCAAGAAGTCACAAAGGACGCGCCACTCGGGTTTCTGCCGCTCCGAGAGATTTTTCTTGGCAGACTGCCATTCATGTTGGAGCCAACGGAGTTGCTGATACTGGACAAAATGACCCAGACGGTCAGCGATTGTATGGATGAGCCGCACTTCTTCCGCGTGGAAAGGCCCGGCATCCGCCGCCGGCATCTCGCGCGCATAATAGACATCCACGCTGCCCACAACCTCATCGGCCACCTTGATATCCGCATGGAGCGCCCAGGGGGTTTCTTGGAAATTCGGTAGGGAGAAAATCGTGCCCTGATAGATGATGCGAGCCTGACAAATATCGGGATACTGCCAGCCCGGTGGAATCGCCTTGATGACTCCCTCGAAGACTCCTTCCAGAGTCGCATTGGAATCACTGAGCAACTCTTCTATGGCATAAAGGCAGTTCAGCTCTTTGGCACGCTCCTGTAGGGCAGAAAACAATTTGTCAATTGGACGATTCTGTTCATTCATAACGAGTCACTCCCTTCCTGTGCGTCCATTCTCTCCTATCGGAAATCCTGATGATAGGTGCAAGTAGCGAGTCCATTGTCTGGAGTCCACAGACATCGCTTGTAAGATAGTATTTGACGGCGCAAAAAGCAATCGAATGCGAGCGGAACGGCAATGCGCCCCAGGGAAGCGGGCGGTGATCGCGGCCGTGCGCCGAATCTCTTGCCGGAAATCCCAGTTTTTGGGGCCCACTGTCGTTCCGGATGACAACCCTTCGACTGCCACGGTCAATCGAGCGGATTGCCCCTGCAAATCCGCTCGATTTTGCCGGGCTTGACAAAGTAAAGGTAATTTCGCATATTTGGAGTGCGATTTTGGGAAATCCTCACCCGAGCTTCGGGGTCGGTTGGATTTTCCCTTTCTCGTGCACTGTTCCTTGTCCACCTCTCCTGCATATATAACGCACGCCTCGCTGTCTGCTCGAGGAGCCCAAATCGGAAGGCCTCCCCCCAAATAGGATAGACGGACGAAGGAATGATCCTGCGGCGGCGTTTCCTGCCGTCCAGGCATCGGAGAAGTGCAACCAAAGCATTCATAAAACCGAAGGATTTCGGTTACCGGATGCCGTCTTCCGGATAGGAAGGTTTCAGCCGAAATAGCCTTTACACGGTGGTAGTGAAACTATGAAGACAGAGGAAATCCTCGGGATTGTCGAGCGGCACCGAAAAGATCAGGGGAGCTTGATTGCCATGCTGCAGGACATTCAGGCGAGGTATAATTATCTCCCCGCGGAAGCCTTGCGAATCGTGGCGGAGCAGACGAATCGATCGCCGGTGGACATCTACGGTGTGGCCACCTTCTACCGCGCCTTCAGCCTGGAACCTCGCGGCAAGCATTTGGTGTCGGTCTGCTTGGGAACGGCCTGTCATGTGCGAGGAGCTCCCCGTGTGGCAGAGGAGGTCGGAAGACAACTTGGCATCAAGGCCGGTGAAACCACCCCCGACAAAATGTTCACCCTGGAGACCGTCAATTGCCTCGGAGCTTGTGCGCTGGGACCCGTCGTTGTGGTAGACGGCCATTACTTCTCCGGTGTCAATGCGTCGAAAGTCCGCGGAATCCTCGAGGAAACCAAGGAAGGTCTGGAGAAAATTGAACTGAAAGCGGACCGGAGAATTTTTCCGGTTGAGGTAAGCTGTTCACACTGCAACCACAGCCTGATGGACCCGGACCGTCCTATTGATGGTTTTCCATCCATTCGAATTACGCAGTCGTTCGGCCAACAACACGGATGGATGCGACTGTCCAGCCTTTATGGCAGCTACAACATAGAAACGGAATATGAGATCCCCTACGATGTCGTGCTTCATCTGTTCTGCCCCCATTGTCATGCGGAACTCATAGGTGCTACGGATTGTCCGGAGTGTGGCATTCAAATGGTACCTATGATTGTGCGCGGAGGAGGGACAGTTCAGGTTTGTCCGCGTCGTGGCTGCAAGGGGCATATACTTGACTTAGGGTAAACGGGCTGAACACGGATTCTACAAACCTGCGAACTCGAGGAGTAGCGACATGTACCGACTGGAAACAGTCGAAGAGTTTCTAAGCTTTCGCCGACATTTGGTCGGAGAACCCGAATCGAATAGGCCGTGCCTTGTTGTGTGCGCCGGAACGGGTGGTCAGGCCAGCGGTGCAAACAACATCTTGAGGATTGTCAAGCGGTATCTGCTGGAAAACAACCTTCAGGAGCGGATTTCACTGCGGATTACCGGATGTCAAGGTTTCTGTGAACAAGATCCTTTTATCCTGACAGAACCCGGCAGACATTTCTATCCGCGGCTGAAGATGGAGGATGTTCCCCGCATCATCGAGGCTACACTGCGGGGTCAGGTCGTCGAAGAACTGTTATACCGCGAATCCGAACATCACACATGTCATCACCGTCAGGATGATATTCCATTTTTCAAGAAACAGACACGAACCATTCTCGGAAAGAATGAACAAATAGACCCTATCAGGGTTTTCGACTATATGAAGCGCGGGGGCTACCACGCCCTGGGTAAGGTCTTGCTAAACATTGACTCCGAGTGGATCATCGAGGAGATCAAACGGTCCGGTTTGAGAGGACGCGGTGGCGCCGGTTTTCCGACGGGAACCAAATGGTCCCTTGCCCACGCCGCGGGAAACGGTTCGGGGCAAAAACACATCGTCTGCAACTGCGATGAAGGTGATCCCGGTGCGTATATGGATAGAAGCCTGCTGGAGGGAAATCCGCACGCCGTTTTGGAGGGCATGCTCATCGCGGGCATCGCCATTGGCGCAACTCAGGGATTCATCTATGTTCGGAGCGAATATCCTCTGGCGATCAAACACGCTTTGATTGCCATCCGCCAAGCGAGAGAACTCGGGCTGATGGGAAAGGACATCCTGAAGACGGGATTGGATTTCGATGTGGAGATTGTCCGCGGTGCCGGGGCGTTCGTGTGCGGTGAAGAAACGGCATTGATTCGCTCCATAGAAGGTCGTATGGGCGAACCCAGACAGAGGCCGCCTTATCCAGTAAACAAGGGCTTATGGGGGAGACCCACCTGCATCAACAATGTGGAAACGCTCTCCAATATCCCCGTCATCATCAGCAAAGGTGCCGATGAATATGCCAAAGTGGGAGTTCCCGGTAATAGTGGCACCAAGATTTTCAGCCTTGTAGGAAAGATTCGCAACACCGGTTTGGTTGAGGTCCCCATGGGCATCACTCTCCGGGAAATCATCTATGACATCGGCGGTGGACCCATCGGCAAGGCCAGTATCAAGGCCGTACAGACGGGCGGTCCGTCCGGAGGCTGTATTCCCGCGGAGAAGTTCGACCTGGCTATTGACTATGACAGTTTGGCCGAGGCGGGCTCCATTATGGGCTCCGGTGGCATGATTGTCATGGATGAACACACCTGCATGGTGGACATCGCCAAATATTTCATGAAGTTTCTGAAGGACGAGTCCTGCGGCAAATGCTTCACCTGCCGCAAAGGTACGCAGCGGATGTATGAAATCCTTGAAGATATCTCTGAAGGGCGCGGCACAGAGGAGCAGGTGGATCTGCTTGATGAGCTTGCCCGTGCAGTAGCAGACACAACGATGTGCGGCTTGGGGCAAACCGCTTCGAATCCTGTGCTATCGACATTGCGCTATTTCCGCCAGGAGTACATCGAGCATATCGTGGACAGCCGCTGCAGAGCGGGGGTATGCAAAGACTTGGTGGGCGCGCCCTGCCAGTCTGCCTGCCCGATCGGCACGGAGGCCTGGCGCTATGTCGCCCATATCGCTTGCGGGGAATATGTGGAAGCCTACAGAGCCATTCGCGAAACCAATCCATTCCCCTCCATTTGTGCAAGGGTCTGTGATCACAAGTGCGAGGAGCGGTGCCGATTGGGGCAAACGGGTAACCGACCCGTAGCTATCCGGGCTCTAAAACGATTCATCACCGACCACAGTGATCCGTCGCTTTATCGTCCACCGATGGCGTCGGAGAAGAAGACGGACAAGGTAGCGGTTATTGGCGCGGGTCCCGCTGGATTAACGGCTTCGCATTGCCTCTCGCTGCTGGGGTATCCGGTCACCATCTTCGAGGCCGACTCGAAGCCCGGCGGCATGATGTTCAGTTGCATCCCGGCCTATCGTTTGCCGCGAGAAGTATTGACCAAGGAGATTGACGCGATTCTCGATGAGAATGTGACCTTGAAATGCAACCAGGAATTGGGAAAAGATATCACGATAGAGAAGCTCTTCGCGGACGGTTTCAAGGCCGTCTTCGTGGCTGTCGGAGCCCAAAAGGGACGGCGACTACGATTGGAGGGTGAAGAAAGCAAAGGCGTTTTCCCCTCCATTGAGTTCCTGAAAGCTTACAACATTCGAGGCGAGCAATGGGCAAAGGGTCGGGTGGCCGTCGTCGGTGGAGGGAACTCCGCTGTGGATGCCGCTCGAACGGCCTTGCGCCAGAAGGGAGTCCAGAGTGTCACCTTGCTCTACCGACGCACCCGTGGAGAAATGCCGGCCTTTGCTGAGGAGATTGATGCGGCAAATGAGGAAGCGATCAAAATCGAGCCTCTGGTGACTCCGATTCGAATCTTGACGGAACGAGGTCGTCTGACCGGTATTGAATGCATCCGCAACCGATTGGGCGAAGTCGACTACAGTGGCCGTCGAAAGCCTGTGCCGATACCCAACAGCGAATTCATTCTTCCCCTCGACACACTCATCGTCGCGATTAGTGAGCAGCCGGATGTCAATTCGGTCTCTTCGACAGGGGAACCGGAACTTACCATCCGGGATGATGGAACATTGAGCGTAGATCGCGATACCCTCAGTTGCGGCCGTCCCGGTGTCTTCGCCGGGGGAGATGTGGTAACCGGGCCCAATACCGTGGTGGATGCCATTGCGGCGGGAAAGAAAACGGCACAGATGATTGACCGTTATGTGCGCGGCGAGGAGCTTCGGCAGCGTCAGCGACCCAAGGTACCCCAAGTCTATGTGGAACCACTCCAAGTGAGCGAAGAGGAATTGGCGCAATTGCGACGCGCCGAACCGCCTCATGCGCCTGTCGAGCAGCGACGAAGTAGTTTTGTGGAGGTGGAGATGACGCTGCCTGAGGCCGATGCCAAACGCGAGGCAATGCGATGCCTCCGGTGCGATCTCGAATTCACCCAGACTCAGGTCCATGAAGCTCAAACGATGGAAAGGGAGCAATCCGTCCTATGATAACGCTTACGATCAACGGTCTGCAGGTCTCGGTTGAGAAAGGTACGACGCTGCTTGAGGCGGCGCAGTTTCTTGGCTTTCCGATTCCGACTCTGTGTCATATGGATGGTCTGTCGCCCTATGGTGCCTGCCGTCTGTGCGTGGTGGAGATTGGAGAGAAGCCCAACACGAAATTGGTCTCTTCTTGCACCTATCCCGTGGAAGAAGGGATGCGGGTGCGCACATCATCGGCGCGCGTGGTGAAGGCCCGCAAGATGGTTCTCGAGCTACTTCTGGCCTCCTGTCCTCAGTCCAAGATTATTCAGGACCTGGCCTCCGAGCACGAAGTGCGACTGCAGCGTTTCCGCCAGGAATACGAGGACTGCATTCTGTGCGGCTTGTGCGTCAGGATGTGTGAAGAGCAGATGATGGCGAAGGCGATCGGATTCCGTGGCCGCGGTGAACTGCGCGCTATCGGCACCCCCTTCGATATGCGCTCGGAAGTGTGCCGGCTCTGCGGCGGCTGCATGTATGTGTGTCCCGCGTGTCAGCTCCGCTGCACCTACACCGAGCCGGAGAAAGCCATCTGCGGAGGCTGCGCCAACCTCAGCCCTCCCTGCCTGGTCAAGGAGCCGTTCGACGACATGATGTGCTATATGGACCCTTGCGTCGCCTGTGAAATAAAGAAAGATTAGCTAATAAGATATTTTCTGCGAAAAGGAGACATCAATGCCCCCGACATTTTCGAGGATCAACTCCTCCGCCGCGACACTTACGAAGAACCGAACGGAAGGGTCTGTGGTCCCCATTTCGGGAATGTGCGTTACCTGTGTGGATGGCTGCATCGGCATGTGCGAGATCGGCAAGTCCGCCTATCGCGGCCATGAGGTCATCTATCCGCAACCGTTTGGCGTCATCACAACCGCCGCCGAGAAAACCTACCCGGTGGATTACTCTCACTTCAGCATAATGGGAACCGCCGTTGGTGCGCACGGCATCGAGGCGGACAGCGATAAGGCCATTTTCCCGGCCGTCAATTTAGAGGTTCGCTTCGGCCACGACAAAGGCATCAAGTTTCGCCTCCCGTGGATCATCCCCGGCATCGGCTCGACGAACATTGCCAAGAATAACTGGGAAGGGCTGGCCATTGGTTCGGCCGTCGCGGGCACAGGACTGACGATCGGCGAGAATGTGGTGGGAATGGATCCGCAGGCAACGATTAAGAACGGCCGCGTGGTGGATACGGTGGACTTGAAGCGTCGCGTGGAGCTCTTCACGAACAACATGCGCGACGGCTATGGCGCCATCATTGTCCAAGCGAATGTCGAGGACACTCGTCTGGGCGTCCAAGAATACGCCCTTGAGAAGTTGGGCGTGCACATTGTCGAGCTGAAATGGGGACAGGGAGCCAAGGACATCGGCGGCGAGGTCAAAATCAATGATTTGAAGAAGGCACAGACACTTTACGATCGCGGCTATGTCGTGCTGCCGAACCCGACCGACCCGAATGTCATCAAGGCATGGGAACGCGGTTCCTTCAAGGAATTCGAACGCCACTCGCGCATCGGCATGGTAACGGAGGAATCCTTCGCCCAGCGTGTCGAAGAGCTGCGCAAGGCGGGTGCAAAATATGTCTTTCTGAAAACGGGTGCTTATCGTCCGGCGGATCTTGCCCGCGCGGTCGCTTTTTGCTCCCAAAATAAAAAAGAACTGCTTAAGGTGGTTGAAGCCGGCGGTGGAACCGGCATGAGTCCCTGGCGCATGATGAACGAGTGGGGCGTGCCTCCGGTGGAACTTCACTCGCTGCTCTATTTCTATACCAAGAAACTTGCCGACAAGGGCAAGCATGTCCCCGCTCTGTGTCTGGCAGGCGGTTTC
>JAZDIW010000373.1:0-2966 GCA_043804575.1 bacterium | reverse complement strand
AGGTATCTGGTCACGCCGCGTGCTCACTTTCTCTATTGGGCGCAGCGACTTCTGCCCGATTCGGGAAAAGACGCCTTGCTGCGCAAACTCCATCACTTGCGCAGGAATCCCGAGGCGAGGTTATGAATCGCGTGCAAGCTGTTCTCTTCGACCTGGACGGCGTCCTGATTGACTCCATGCCGTCTCATGAGCGGGCTTGGCGTCAAGTCTTGAGTGAAGTTGGCATCGAGCCATCTCCACTTTATATCCGTCTGCATGAAGGAGAGAAAGCTGAGACCACAGTTCGCAAGCTTCTGCAAGAGTGGGGCAGAAGTGCAACCGATGCCGAAGTCACGAAGCTCATCGCTCGCAAACGCGAACTTTATCGCAGCATGGCTGTGCACGGCCTAATTCCGGCGGCGCGCCAGACTGTGGACAAGTTGCTTGCGGCGAAGATTCGCTGCGGGATCGTCACCGGTTCCGTGCGTGCCAACATGAACGGTGTGATGACCGCCGAGGAAATCGCTCTCTTTGACCCGATTATCTCGGCGGAGATGTGTCAGCACGGCAAGCCGCATCCCGAGCCCTATTTGAAAGCGCTCGAAATCCTGAACCTGCCTGCGCACGCTTGCCTCGTCGTCGAAAACGCTCCCTTGGGGATTCGATCGGCGAAAGCGGCGGGCATCCAAGTCGTGGCTCTGACCGTAACGCTGCCCCGAGAGCAACTGAGCGAAGCGGATGTGATTGTCGACCGTCACGAAGAACTTCTCGAAATTGTCGGAGTAAAATAGCCGGATACTCAAGGAGGAACGGAGATGCCGGGGATTGTGACCATTGAAAGACATATTGTAGAGCAGGAACGCAAAAATCCGGGAGCCACAGGAGAGCTCAGCGACCTCCTCTACCAGATCGCGCTTGTCGCCAAGATTATCAGTCGAAGCGTTCGCCGCGCGGGGCTCGTGAGTATTCTGGGCGCGACCGGAGAAATGAATGTGCAGGACGAAGAGGTCATGAAGCTCGATGAGCTGGCCCTCCAGACCATGATCAACGCCTTCGATCATTCGGGAGCACTCTGCGCCATGGCGTCGGAAGAAACACCGGACATTATCCCGATTCCGGCGGAATTCGAGGTCGGCAAGTACACGCTTGCCTTTGACCCGCTGGATGGCTCATCGAACATTGATGCCAATGTGAATGTCGGAACGATTTTCTCGGTTCACCGTCGCGTGAGCCGTGGTGGACGCGGGTGCGCCAACGACCTGTTGCAGGTCGGCCGCAAACAAGTCGTCGCGGGTTATGTTATGTATGGCTCTTCCACGATGCTCGTCTATACCACCGGTCAGGGCGTTCACGGATTCACGCTGGACCCCACCGTCGGCGAATTCCTGCTCTCGCACGAGAATATCCGCATTCCGCCCAAGGGGAAAATCTACAGCATCAATACCGGCAATTGCCGCTATTGGACGGAAGGCGTGAAGAAATATGTGGAGTATCTTGAAGAGGAAGACAAAGCCACCGACCGCCCCTATACGATGCGCTACATCGGCTCGCTCGTGGCGGACTTTCATCGTACGATGCTTTATGGCGGGATCTTTCTGTATCCCAAAGACCTGAAAAATCCCAAGAAGCCGGCCGGCAAGCTGCGTCTTCTTTACGAAGCTTCCCCGCTGGCCATGGTGGTTGAGCAGGCTGGCGGCCGCGCCTCCGACGGCGAAATGAACATCCTCGACATCCAACCGAGCGACCTGCACCAGCGCGTCCCGCTCTTCATCGGCTCCAAAGAGGATGTGGATCAGGCCGAGGAGTTCATCCGGAAATACGGATAGGGCTATGTGATATCTCTCTTGCCGCGGTGCCGGCTGTCTTCTGAAATAGTCTGCTGCAATAAATTGTAGGGGCGGATTCATGTGTCCGCCCGCTGTCTTTCTGGCTGTGTCTGTCCAGGCGAAGAGCAAACAATTTGATTTCTCGGCAAAAAAATGATATATTAGCTCTTGAGCGAGAATGGCGGAACTGGCAGACGCGCCAGACTTAGGATCTGGTGCCCGAAAAAAAAGGGCGTGGGGGTTCGACTCCCCCTTCTCGCACACGCCCTTTCAACATCGTCCCTTTAGGTGCGAAGGAGTCTCTATTGCAAATCGCGAAACGGGAAATCAGTCCCGTCGAGCTGGAGCTTACCGTTGAAATTCCCGCCGTGGACATGGCCGCGCGGGTCGAGGACGAGCTGCACCGCGTTGCCCCAAAAGTGGATGTCCCGGGCTTTCGGAAAGGTCATGTTCCTCGAAACATCATCCGGCAGCGCTTCGGTGAGGCCATTAGAGCGGATGCCATTGACAAATCCCTGCAGGAGTATTACCGTGCCGCTCTCGACGAAGTGGGAGTCGAACCCGTATCCCCCGGAACCATGGAGGATGTCTCCTACAAGGACGGCGAGCCTCTCGTTTTCAAAGTGAAAATCGAAAAGGCTCCCGATTTCGAGATTCCCGATATGTCGGATATCACGGTCGAACTGGAGCAGCCTCAAGTATCGGACGAAGATGTCCTCGAAGCCGTTGATGCACTTCGGGAGCAACAGGCCGTGTTGACGCCCACCGACGAGCCGGTGAGCGAGGATTCGGTGCTGGTCGTGGACATTCAGGAAATCGACCAGACGGGCCTGCCGATTGTCGGGCGCGTGCAGCGGGATGCGGAGATGGACATGCGCCGAAATCCACTTGGTAAGGATTTTGCACAGAGTGTCATTGGCGCGAAGGCAGGTGCCCATATCCGACTGACGGTAAATCAGGGTACGGCTGCCCAGTCGGAGAAGACCGCCGTAACTTTCGATATCGAGGTGAAGTCGGTTCGCCGGAAAGAGCTGCCGCCTTTTGACGATGCTTTTGCCGCCTCCATCAATCCGAACATACCGACCGCGGACGCGCTGAAAGAAGATATTCGCCGCTCGCTGGCAGCCCAAGCAGCCGCCGTGGCTCGGCGAAAAATGCACA